>DATEPR010000651.1:0-7205 GCA_035273045.1 Pseudonocardiaceae bacterium
GGTGGTCCAGGCGACCGCCACCGGCCGGACGCCAACGGCCGGGCACACGGCATAGCAACCGCACGCCGACCCAAGGTCAGGGAGTGGCGGCTTCACGACCAACCGCCAGCGGGTCACGGCCAGGCACACGGCATGACCGCCGCACGCGAACCCGAGGCCAGCAACCAACGGCTCCACCAGCCAACCGCCAGCGGCAGCGAGCAAGGGGTTATGGCCGCCTCGTGTCGGCGCCAAGCCGTGCCAAAGCGGCAGCACTACGTGGCGACTGCCATCCGTCAGGGCACCATTGGCTGGGGTGGGTGTCGCGCGACGACCGCTCCGCGGCGGCCGGCCGAATTGGGCGGCGGTGCCTCAGACGGTTGCCAAGTCGGCGACCGCGCCAACGGTAGTTCGGCGTCGCAGGCGGAGGTTGATGCGCGGCGATCCGGCTGCTTCGGCGCTATCGTGCGACGACGGGTGGTCACAGCCGACGCCGGGACGTGGTTCGGTCAGGCGGCTCATCGGTGGTTAGGATCGTGTATTCGATCTGTTGGCCGTTCTGGGTGCATGTGTGCCTTCCTTGTTCGTGGAAACCTAATTGTTGGGTCAGTTTTCGGCTTCTGGTGTTCCAGGATTGGACTGCTGCTCTGAGTGCTGTCGGGCCGTGGTGGTGGCGGACGTGGTCCAGGACTGCCTTGCCGAACTGGGGACCGTGGCCTTGGCCGACCCAGTGCGGCGCCATGCCTACGCCGATGTCGAGCACGCCCGGTTCGGCGTTCAGGCCGGGGACCCTCGCCTCGGCGCCGGTGCAGTAGTAGCCGACTAACGGGCCACCGGAAGCGCCCGTCACCGCCCAGTAGCCCAGTTCGGCCGTCACCGGCTCGGCCTCGGGTCGCGAGTCGTACACGCTCCACGGGCCGTCGTACCGCCACGTACCGATTCGCCGCGCGTCGTCCGGTGTCAGTGGACGGACGGTCAGCCGGGCCGGCCAGGGATCGGTCATCCTGTCATGGTCGGGCGCTCCTCACCGTCGTCCAGTGATTTTCTGGCCAGCCGCGCCCTGGCCGCGTCGGCCGCTCGCTGGCCTGCCCTGCGGAGCAGGGCCGGCGGTAGGGCCACCTGCAGGGCGCCTCGGATCAGCCCGCACAGCGCGTGGCCCGGGTTGGCCGCCTCCGCGTTCCGCAGCGCGATCCCGGCCAGCACGCCGTCGCCCCTCGCGTACGCCGAGAACGCCAGCAGGGCAGCCGGTTCCGCGCGTTCCGGTGGTGGCGTCCCCCTGGTCAGCGCCGTCCACAGGCGCTCGGCCGCGATGACGTCGGGCAGGTTCTCGAAGTCGAGGCAGACGTCGCGGACCACGTGGTCGCTCAGCGCCCGGCTCAAGCGGATCACGTCCTCGTCGGCCAGGTCCGGTGGTCCGGCGCCGGCGGCCTCGATCGCCGACAGGACCGTGGCCAGGCCGTCGGCCGGTGGGTCGCTGCCGGGTTCGGTCGTCTCGCTGGCTCTGGTCAGCGACGCCGAGCGGCGGGCCAGGACGTCCGGCGGGTCCGGGTCGAGCACGGCGGCGACGTCGTCCCGGCTGACGTACACGTTCAGGCCGAGTTCGGCCGCGGCGATCGCCAGTTCGGTCTCGTCCGGTTCGGGGAGCACGCCCGTGCAGTCGGCTTCGTCGTAGCAGTGCCACCGGCTGCCGGCACGGGTGTCCGGCGTCCAGAGTTGGTGCACGACCGGCAGTCGGTCCGCGGCGAAGGCTGCGTCGCAGTGGGCCATGAGTTCCCGGTGTGGCAAGGCGTCGTCCGGTGATCGGCCCTCGCCGCCGACCACGACCATGGTGACGCCGGTCGCGCCGTGTTGCACCAACGGCAACAGCAACAGGTCGACCAGTTCTTGGGCTTGGTGCGGCGGGGGCAGGTCGGAGCGCAGGACGAGCCGTAGTTCAGTGGCGCGCGGGCCACGGGTGCCGAGCACGACGAGCGAGTCGACCGGGTGGAAACCCAGCAGTGTCGGGACGGCGGCGATGAGTTCGCCGGGGTGGTCGAGGGTGATCTTGATGCGTTCGGTGGCGGTCATGCGTCCACAATCGACTTCATCGGGAGCTGCTGCCAGGAGCCGGTTGTCCGCTGTGGACAACCGGGTCCGATGTGGATGGGAAGACCTGGATCGGGCGAGGTTGTCGGGGGTGGGTGGTAGTGGCGGGTACACCCGGAGGTGGAGCCGGCTCCCATCCGTGGGTCGATGACACGGCGCCGCCGATGCAGCATTCTGGGACCGTGAGCGACGTGCGGCCGGTGGCCCGTTTCGCCAGGGTGGCGGAGGGCTTCTTCATCGACCGCCGGTGGTGGCAGTTCCTGCCGGCACCCCTCGTGGTGGCGACGCTGGTGGCGTACCGGGGGCCGTACGAAGTCCGCGGCGGCTACGCCACGACCTACGCCGTGGCCGCGGTCGCGTTCGTCGCGAGTGTGATCTTGATCATCCTGCCGCAGCGGGACACCCGGTGGGGTCCGCTGGTGCTGGCTGTGATGTGCGTCGCGGGCGGCGTGTTGTCCGGGATCATCCCGCAGAGCTGGACCATCGCGTTCCCGTATCTGCTGGTCGGGGTGGCCGCCCGGCGGTACCGGCCGCGGATCGCGGTCTGGGTGGTGCTGGCCGGGGTCGCGAGCGTGCTCATCACCTCGGCCGGCCACAACGGCCGGCCGTTCGGCGTGCTGGCCTCGCTGGCCGTGATGGCCGCGCTGACCATGGGCGCGTTCGCCCGCCGCAGCCGCGCCGACCGGCTGGAGCAGGTGGAACTCGCCCTGGCCAGGGAGCAGGCCGCCCGTGAGGAACACGCCAGGGCGGCCGCACTGGCCGAGCGCGCCAGGATCGCCCGCGAGGTGCACGACGTGCTGGCCCACTCGCTGTCCGCGCTGTCGCTGAACCTGCAGGGCGCCCGGCTGATGCTGGCGAACGAGGGCGCCAGCGAGGCGGCCCAGGAGCAGATCACCCGCGCCCAGCGGCTGGCCGCCGAGGGCCTGAGCGAGGCCAGGCGGGCGGTGGCAGCGCTGCGCGACGACCCGGTGCCGGCGGCCAGGGCGATCGCCGACCTGGTCACCAGCGCCCGGTTGGCGACCGGCACACCGACCGAGCTGACCATCGACGGCACCCCACGGGACCTGCCCGGACCCGCCGAGGACGCGCTGTTCCGCACCGCCCAGGAGGCGCTGAGCAACGCCCGCAAGCACGCGGCGGGAGCGCCGGTGAACGTGGTGCTCGCCTACCGCGACGGCACCACGGAGCTGACCGTGACCGATCACCAGGGTCACCGGCCGGCCAGCACGCCCACCGGCGGCTACGGTCTGACCGGGATGCGGGAACGGGCCGAGCTGATCGGCGGCGAGCTGCGGACCGGCCCGACCGACGACGGATGGCAGGTGCGGCTGGTGGTGCCGGCGTGACGGAGCGGGACACGCTGCGCGTGGTGCTGGCCGACGACCAGACCGTGGTGCGCGAGGGACTGGTCACGTTGCTCGGCCTGCTGCCCGGCGTCGAAGTGGTGGGCGCGGCGGCGGACGGTGTCGAGGCGCTGCGGCTGGTCGGCGAGCGGCGACCGGACGTGCTGCTGGTCGACCTGCGGATGCCGCGCTGCGACGGGGTGGAGGCCACCCGGCGGGTGCGCGCCGAGCACTCGGAGACGGAGGTGGTGGTGCTCACCACGTACGCGGACGACGAGTCGGTGCTGGGCGCCCTCCAGGCCGGCGCCCGCGGGTTCCTGACCAAGGACGCCGACGCGGAGGCGATCGCCAGGGCGCTGCGCGCCGCCGCCGCCGGACAGTCCACTGTGGATGGAGATGTGCAGCGCAGGCTGATCGAGGCGGCGAGCCGGGGACGGCCGGCCGGGCAGGCGCGGCGGCCGGCGGAACTGGTGGACGGGTTGACGGCACGGGAGATCGAGGTGCTGCGGCTGATCGCGGCCGGTCTGTCCAACACGGAGATCGCCCGGCGGCTGGTGGTCAGCGAGGCGACCGTGAAGACCCACGTCAACCACGTGTTCGCCAAGGCGAACCTGCGGGACAGGGCGCAGGCGGTCGCCTACGCGTATCGGGCGGGTCTCGTCGACGAGTGAGCTCACCATCCGCCGTCCGGGTGACCCACAATGGCGGTATGACCGAACCGAACATCCCGCCGTCCGACGACCCGTACCGCTGGCTGGAGGACGTGACCGGAACGACCGCGCTGGAATGGGTGGCCGCGCGGAACGCGGAGAGCGTGCAGGAACTGGCCGTCGGCGACCGGTTCGACCAGTTGCGCGAGGAAATTCTCGAAGTGCTCGACTCCGACGACCGGATCCCGTTCGTGGTCCGCCGGGGCGACCTGCTCTACAACTTCTGGCAGGACCCGGCGAACCCGAAGGGCGTGTGGCGGCGCACCACGCTGGCCGAGTACCGCGGGCCGCAGCCGGAGTGGGAAGTCCTGCTCGACGTGGACGCCCTGGCCGAACGGGAGGGCGAGAACTGGGTGTGGCAGGGCGCGACGCTGCTGCGCCCGGACTACCGGCTGGCCCTGGTGGAACTGTCCCGGGGCGGCGCGGATGCGGCGGTGGTTCGGGAGTTCGACCTGGAGACCCGCGCGTTCGTCCCGGACGGGTTCATCCTGCCGGAGGCGAAGAGTCATGTCGGCTGGATCGACCAGGACCGGATCTACGTGGGCACCGACTTCGGGCCCGGCTCGCTCACCACGTCCGGTTACCCGATGGTGGTCAAGGAGTGGCGGCGGGGCACGCCCCTGGCCGACGCGGTCACGGTCTTCGAGGGCAAGCCGGACGACGTGTCGGTGGGGGCCAGTCACGACCCGACCGAGGGTTTCGAGCGTGACATCGTCGTCCGCGGCCTGGACTTCTGGCGCGAGGAGAGGTACCTGCGCCGGCCGGGCGACGAACTGGTCCGGCTGGACGTGCCCGAGGACGCCGGGGTCGACGTGCACCGCGAATGGCTGCTGGTGCACACCCGTTCGCCGTGGCGGGTGGACGACACGACCTACCCGGCGGGAGCGCTGCTGGCGGCCCGGTTCGACGAGTACCTGGCCGGTTCCCGCGACCTGACCGTGCTGTTCGAACCAGACGCGCACAACCATCTCAGCTACCACGCCTGGACCCGGCATCATGTGATCCTGCACACGCTGTCCGACGTGCGCAGCAGGCTGACCGTGCTCACGCCCGGCGAGGACGGGTGGACGCGGACGGAGTTGCCCGGCGTGCCCGCCGACGCCTACACCGACCTGGCTGGCACGGACCCGGACGTGGACGACGCCTACCTGCTGGTGTCCACCGGATACACCGAACCGGACACGCTGCGCCGAGGCGTGGTCGGGACGAACGAGGACGAGGTGCTGAAGCGGGCGCCGTCGTTCTTCGACGCGGACGGGTTGTCGGTGCGCCAGTTCACCACGACGTCCGACGACGGCACCGTCATCCCGTACTTCGTGGTCGGGCCGGACCAGCCGACCGGACCGACGCTGCTGTACGGCTACGGCGGTTTCGAGATCGCGCTGACGCCCTCCTACGACGGCGTGATCGGCCGGGCCTGGCTGGCCAGGGGCGGCACGTACGTGGTGGCGAACATCCGCGGCGGCGGCGAGTACGGGCCGGAGTGGCACACCCAGTCGCTGAAGGCGAGCCGCCACCTCGTCTACGAGGACTTCGCCGCCGTGGCACGGGACCTGGTCGCCCGTGGCCTGACGACACCGGAACGGCTGGGCATCCGCGGCGGCAGCAACGGCGGCCTGCTGATGGGCGTCATGCTCACCACGTACCCGGAACTGTTCGGCGCCATCGTCTGCGAGGTGCCGCTGCTGGACATGTACCGGTACCACGAACTGCTCGCCGGGGCGTCCTGGATCGCCGAGTACGGCGACCCGCGCGCGGACGACGAGTGGGAGTACATCCGGAAGTACTCGCCGTACCACAACATCCGGAAGGGCCAGCCGTACCCGCCGACACTGTTCGGCACGTCCACCCGGGACGACCGGGTGCACCCCGGGCACGCCCGCAAGATGGTGGCGCGGCTGCTGGAGTACGGCTACCACGTCGACTACTACGAGAACATCGAAGGAGGGCACGGCGCGGCGGCGGACAACAAGCAGCGGGCGTTCAAGAACGCGCTGGCGTACGAGTTCCTGTGGCGCACGCTGGGCGGCTGAACGGGGATCAGCCGAAGGCACGCAGGACCTGCCGGATCCGGCCGGTCATGTCCCACCTGTCGTTGCCGAAGTGCGCCAGGAGGCTGAGCAGTTCCCGCAGGTGCAGCAGGGGCATCCGCTCCCGCCAGCCGTCGTCCAGCGGGCGGATCTCCGCGTACGCCGAGAAGAACCGGTCCGGCACCCGGCTGGGCGGGCTGAACTGGCCGACGCAGTAGATCATGCTGAGGTCGACCTCGGGCCACATC
Source organism: Pseudonocardiaceae bacterium (assembly GCA_035273045.1). Classification (GTDB taxonomy): domain Bacteria; phylum Actinomycetota; class Actinomycetes; order Mycobacteriales; family Pseudonocardiaceae; genus DATEPR01. The sequence goes on from DATEPR010000651.1 coordinate 6,396, forward strand.
CAGCTGACCGACGGATCGATCAGCGCGGGCCGCCCGTCCGCGGTGAGGATGTTGCCGCGCACCAGGTCGCCGTGGGTGAGGCTGGGCGGGGCGGGCGGCAGCAGTTCGGGCAGGCGGTGGCAGATCCGTTCCAGGGCGGCGCGGTCGGCGGCGTCCAGGCCGGCCGCCACCGCCGGCTCGGGCAGCCAGCGCAGCAGCCTGCGAGTGGCGAAGAACTCGTAGCCGTCGTCGTGCCACGTGTTGACCTGGCGTAATCGGCCCAGCCAGCCGTCCGCCGGCCAGCCGTACCTCGGGCCGAGGACGCCGTGCATGATCGCCAGGCACCGGCCGGCCCGCGCCCAGAACGCCGGATCGTCGTCGGGCGGCGCGGCGGCCAGCCGCTCCAGGACGATCGCCGAGCCGGTCACGGCGAGCACGTCCGGGGTGCGCACGCCGCCGATGGTGCGCAACGCCGCCAACCCCTCGGCCTCGCACCCGTAGAGGCCCGGCGGTGGGACGGTGACGCCGTCGTCCGGCCTGCCGAACGTCTTCACCACCACCGTGGCGCCGTCGCGGCAGGTCACCAGCCATGCGGTGCTGATGTCGCCACCGGCCGCCACCCGCGCGTCCACCACGGCGCCGAGACCGGCGGCGGTCACGGCGTCGCGCACCACGGCGGGAAGCGTCATGCCTCTATGGTGCGGGCGACAGTGGAGATCCGGGCGAGGGCCGGCGTACTCGGCCCCCGCCCGGACGGCTCAACTGCAACCGGACGTGGAACCGCAGCCCTCGCACACGTAGCACGAGCCAGCGGGGCGCATCTTGGTGCCG
>DATEPR010000652.1:0-3923 GCA_035273045.1 Pseudonocardiaceae bacterium
CGGATCTGTTGCTGGCACTGGCGAAGGAGTCCGGCGCCGACCTCGCGGTGGCGCTGGACCCGGACGCCGACCGGTGTGCGCTCGGCGTGCCGGACGGGGACGGCTGGCGGATGCTGCGCGGCGACGAGACGGGCGCGCTGCTCGGGTCGCATGTTCTGTCCACTGTGGATCGCTCGGTGGATCCCCTTGTGGCGACGACGATCGTGTCGTCCGAGCTGCTCGGCGCGATCGCACGGGCCGAGGGGGTGCGGTACGCGGAGACGCTGACCGGGTTCAAGTGGCTGGTGCGGGCCGGTACCGGGCTGGTGTTCGCCTACGAGGAAGCCCTGGGCTTGTGCGTCGACCCGGAGACGGTGCGGGACAAGGACGGCATCGCGGCGGCGGTGGTGGCCGCCGACCTGGTGGCCACGGCGAAGGCGGCCGGCCGGACCGTGCCCGAACTGCTGGACTCCCTCGCGGTCGCGCACGGGGTGTACCTGACCGAGCAGGTCGCCCTGCGGGTGCCCGACCTGGCGCGGATCGGCACGCTGATGGCCCGGCTGCGACAGTCCCCACCGGACTCGCTGGGCGGTGGCGCGGTGACGGCCGAGGACCTGCTGCCGGACGCCGACGTGTTCCGGTTGCGCGGCGACGGGCTACGGGTCGTGGTGCGGCCGTCCGGTACCGAGCCGAAGTTGAAGGCGTACCTGGAGATCGTGGAACCGGTGGGCGACGGCACCGAACTGGGCGCAGCCAAGGTGCGGGCCGCCGACCGGCTGGCGGCGCTGCGCGACGAGGTGACCGCGCTGTTCGGCTGAGGCGTGTTGCGACCCGCCCGTGGCCGGGGCAGGCTGGCGTGCCGTGCCCCGACTGCTGATCGTCCACCACACGACGTCGCCGAACCTGGCGACGCTGTTCGACGCCGTGGTCGCCGGTGCCACCACGCCGGAGATCGAGGGCGTCGACGTGGTCCGGCGGCCGGCGCTGGGCGCGACCGCGACCGACGTGCTGGAGGCCGACGGCTACCTGCTGGGCACCCCGGCGAACCTGGGCTACATGTCCGGCGCGCTGAAGCACTTCTTCGACACCGTCTACTACCCGTGCCTGGACGCCACCCGCAACCGGCCGTACGGCGTGTACCTGCACGGCAACAACGACACGGTTGGTGCGCTGCGCGGCATCGAGCGCATCACCACCGGGCTGGGCTGGCGCCTGGCCGCCCAGCCCGTGGTGGTGATCGGCGAACCGGCCAAGGCCGACGTCGAGGCCTGCTGGGAACTCGGCGCCACGATCGCCGCCGGACTGGCGCCCGGTTAACGATCCAGCAACGACATCGCGGACTCGGCGTAGCGGGTGCCGGCCGCGCCCACGGACGGGACCGCTTCGGCGATCGCGGCGAGTTCGGCGTCGGACAGGGTGAGCGTCGCCGCGGCCACGTTGTCCTCCAGGTACCTCCGGCGCTTGGTGCCCGGAATCGGGACCACGTCGTCGCCCCGGTGCTGCACCCACGCCAGCGCCAGTTGGGCCGCCGTCACGCCACGGGCGTCGGCCAGTTCGCGCAGCGTCCGCACGATCGCCAGGTTCCGCTCCAGGTTCTCGCCGGCGAACCGCGGCTGGTTCGCCCGGAAGTCGCCGTCGGCCAGGTCGTCGCCGGAGGTGATGGTGCCGGTGAGGAATCCCCTGCCCAGCGGTGAGTACGCCACGACGCCCACGCCCAGCTCGCGGCAGGCCGGCACGATCTCCGCCTCAAGATCGCGCGACCACAGCGACCATTCCGTCTGCAGCGCGCTGATCGGGTGCACGGCACACGCCCTGCGGATCGTCTCCGCACCGGCCTCGGACAGGCCGAGATGCCGCACCTTGCCCGCCGCCACCAGGTCGGCCATGGCGCCGACGGTGTCCTCGATGGGCACCTTGGGGTCCACCCGGTGCTGGTAGTACAGGTCGATGTGGTCGACGCCCAGCCGGCGCAGCGAGGCATCGCACGCCGTGCGGACGTACTCCGGACTGCCGTCGACCCCTCGGTAGGCGGGGTCGTCGGTGCGCACCATGCCGAACTTGGTGGCCAGCACCACGCGGTCCCTGCGGTCGGCGACGGCCCGGCCGACCAGTTCCTCGTTGGCGCCCCTGCCGTACCCGTCCGCGGTGTCCAGCAACGTCACGCCCAGGTCCAGCGCGCGGTGGATGGTGGCGATCGACTCGGCGTCGTCCGCGGCGCCGTAGAACTCGCTCATGCCCATGCAGCCCAGGCCCTGCGCGCTGACCGTCAGGTCGCCGAGCCGCCTGGTCGGCAGGCCGGTCACGACGCCTCCACGATCGCCTCGTCGCGCATCGGGGTGCAGCGTTCTATCTGCTCGTAGTTGGTGATCTTCCGGTCCAGCACCTCCAGGCAGACCTGGAGTTCGGCGATGCGTTCCCGGACGTCGGCGCGGTGCTCGACGAGGATCTGCCGGCGCCGGCCGGAGGTGCCCACACCGCGGTGGCGCAGCTGGGCGTACTCCCGCATACGCCGGATCGGCATGCCGGTGGTGCGCAGCCGGGTCAGGAACACCAGCCAGGCCAGGTCGTCCTCGGAGTAGCTGCGCCGGCCACCGGAGTCCCTGGCCGGCGGCTCGACCAGGCCGATGCGCTCGTAATAGCGCAGCGTGTCGATGGACAACCCGCTGTGCGTCGCCGCCTGAGCTATCGAATAAGTCACAACACGACCGTAGGAGCTGGAGTGCGCTCCAGGTCAAGCCGAGCCCTTCGGTGTGGCCCATCCCTCCAGTCGGCCGGCGGCCCCGGGCACGTCGAGTTCACCCCGGTCGACGTGCCGGACCAGGTCGAGGGCGTCGTCCTCGTGGGCGTCGATCCACCAGCCGTTGATGTCGCACAGCGTCACGGCCGCCACCCAACCGAGGCGCCAGTTGCCCTGGGCGAGAGGTCGGCTGCGCACGATCGAGTCGAGCAGGGACGCGGCCTTGGTCCACAGCGAGTCGTACGCCTCGACACCCAGCACGGTCGCCCGGGGCCGGTGGGCCGCCGCGTCCAGCAGGCCGAGATCACGCACCACCAGGTCGCCACCGGTGACGGCCGTGGCCAGCACCAACAGGTCGCTGGCGTCCAGGTAGTCGGTCACCGGCCGTCAGGCCGGACCCAACCGGTCCAGCAGGCCCTCGTATCTGGGCAGCACCCTGGCCAGCACCTCGCTGAGTTGTTCCTCCTTGCGCAGCCTGGCCCACCGTTCGGCCAGCGCGAGCCGTACGACCTCCTGCTTGGACCGGCCCTCGGCGGTGGCCAGCTCGGTGAGCTGGCGGTTCTCCTCGTCGGTCAGCCGCAGCGTCATCGCCATGCCACCACGATACCAGTCTGGTACCGAACCGCCTCGATCCATAACGACGTTTCAGAACCGGCTACACTCTGCTCGTGGCGAGGCCAAGACTGCACGACGAAGCCCTGCGCGTCCGGCTGCTGGACGAGGCGGGCCGGCTGCTGTCCGAGGAGGGTCCCGCGGCACTGAGCATGCGCCGGCTGGCCAAGGACGTCGGCACCTCCACCACCGCCGTGTACTCGCTGTACGGCAGCAAGTCCGCCCTGGTCCGGGCCGTGTTCCTGGAGGCGTTCGGCCGGTTCGGGGCGCGGCTGGACGCGGTGCCGCTGTCCGGCGACCCGCTCACCGACCTGCTCCGGCTGGGCGTCGCCTACCGGGAGAGCGCGCTGGCCGACCCGCACCTGTACTCGGTGATGTTCGGCCAGGTCATCCCCGAGTTCGAACCGGAACCGGAGGACACCGAGGCGTCGCTGGCCACGATGAACCCGCTGGTCGACGCCGTGCGGACGGCGCTGGCCAGGGGGCTGCTGATCCCCGCGCCCGCCGAGACGATCGCCGTGGCGCTCTGGGCACAGGCGCACGGCCTGGTGTCGCTGGAACTCGGCGGCCACATGCCGGACGGGTTCGACCTGGC
>DATEPR010000653.1:0-4612 GCA_035273045.1 Pseudonocardiaceae bacterium
GAATCCGCAGCCGCGATCCTTCGTCGACGTGGTCGTGCACGTGGGCCGAGCCACCGCGCCCGTCCGGTTCGCGCAGCACCGCGATCCGCAGCCCGGACCGGTCCGCCGGGTCGCCGCACAGCGAGTACTGCCGGACCATTCCGTTGTCCAGCCACAGATCCACGTGCGCACCGGGCGTCCAGGACGGCATCGGCGCACCGTCCGGGCGACGCAGCGCCAGCCCGACGACGCCGGCCGCCAGCCGTTCCCGCCGGTCGACGACGACGTCCAGGACGGGCTCAGCGCCGGTCATGGCCGTCGGGGTGGGCGAGCAGCCAGTCCCACAGCGCCACCGGATCGTCGAACTCCCGTTCCGCGCCGCAGTGGCACACGCCGACCAGCACGTCGGCGCCGGTCCGCCACCGGACCCGGTACACCCGCTCGCCGGTGAGTGTCACGGCGTGCCCACCATCCGCTTCAGGATGCGGCGGGCGGCCAGGCCACCGGTGTCGATGTTGACCGACAGCTCCTGGTAGCCGTCGGCCTCGGTGGCGATGTACCGCTCCAGGGCGTCCAGCGCGGCGACGTCCTGGAGCACGACGGTCCGGTTGCCGTCCCGGAGGAAGTCGCTCACGCCGGTGTCGTCCAGTGCGAAATCCCGTGCCACCGCCCAGAAGTCGTGCGTGCTGTGCTCGGTCTCCGGCGTGATGGCGTAGACCACCTCGACGTGGCAGGCGTCCGGGTCGGTGCCGTCGTCGCGGGGCAGCACGCCGACCGGTGCGATGCGGCTGTGCAGCAGGTACAGGCACGGCGGGTGGTACTCGATGTCCTGCCAGCGGGTGATGCGGCCGGTGATGCCGGTGGACTTGGCGTAGAACGCGGGACATTCCGCGTCGTCCATGTGCCGGCTCACGTAGACGACGTCCCGCTCGGTGTCCACTTCGGTCACGATCGGTGTGCTGGCCACCTCGGGCGTGCCGATGGAACCGCCGTGCAGGTAGGTCTCGTGGGACAGGTCGAGCAGGTTGTCCACCAGCAGCTCGTAGCGGGCGGCCAGCGGTTCCATGCCGCACACCGTGGCGTAGCGGGAGTCGGCCAGCCACGGCGCCCTCGGCACGGTCGCCGGGTCGGCCTTCGCCGGGTCGCCGATCCACACCCACACGAAGGAGTCCTGCTCCACCACCGGATACGCCGGCACCCGGGCCGTCCTGGGCACCCGGGTCTGGCCGGGCACGGCGACGCACCGGCCGCCCGGTTCGTAGGTGAACCCGTGGTAGCCGCACACCAGGTGCTCGCCGTCCAGGTGGCCGAGCGACAGCGGGTAGCGGCGGTGCACGCACCGGTCGGACAGCGCGGCCACGGCGCCGGACGCGGTGCGGTAGAAGACGATCGGCTCACCCAGCACGGTCCTGGCGAACAGGCCGGCGCCGATCTCGCTGCCGAACGCCGCCACGTACCACTGGTCGCGGGCGAAGGTGCCCATCGCTGCTCCTCCCGGTCGGGGACGGGGCAACGGTCGCTCGCGCCGCCGTGGTGGCGCCAGCCGTGTTTTCAGCCAGTGAAAGACTCAGTCCGGAACCGGCGCGGCGGTCGGCTCTCCGGACAGCCGGTACACGCGCCGGGCGTTGCGGTGGCAGATCAGTTCGGCGACGTGCAGGGCGTCGTCGGCGGTCATGTCGTCGTGTTCGACGGCCGTTTCCAGGAACGCGGCCAGCGCTCCGCGGAACAGCAGCGTACCCAGGTGGTAGTGCTCGGCGATGCCGAACGCGTCGCTGGAGAACAGGAACTTGCCGAACGGCACCAGTTCCAGCGCCTCCGCCAGCACCGCGGCGGCCCGCGCGCCCACGTTGTGCGTGGCGAGCCCGACATCGGCGTACACGTGCCCGAACACCTGCGCCAGATAGCCGGCGTTGCGGTGGAACGGATAGTTGTGCAGCAACAGGATCGGCACGCCGGTCGGCTCGGTCGCGCGCAGCAGTCCGGTGAGCAGCAGCGGGTCGCACTCGGCGAGGTCCACGTCGGCGTCGCCGTAGCCGACGTGGAACTGCACGGGCAGCCGCCGGTCCACGGCCAGCCACACCAGGAACCGGTGCAGCACCGGGTCGGCCAGCCGAGGACCACTGGCCACAGTGGACAGAAATCGGCCGGCGGCGGCGCGCACCTCGGCGTCGGTGGGGCGGTCGCCGGCCAGCCGCAGCCCGACCCGGTACGCCGCGATGGACTTGCACCCGACCGCCGTGCCGTGCCGGTCGAGCTCGTCGGCGCAGGCGCCGGCGAACCCGGCGGCGGTGGTGCCGGCCCGCGCGACGTCCTCGGCGAGCGCCTCCAGCCGGACGATGTCGTGGCCCCGCGCGCCGGCCAGCGCGGCCAGTTCACCGGACGTGGTGAGCAGTTCGGCCCGGTAGCCGCCGTCCACCAGGTAGTCGGTGGTGCCGGTGGTGGCCAGGAACCGCCGGTTCACCTCGGCACAGCCCAGTTCGGCCCGGCGCGCCAGGTAGTCCGCCGGGCTCGCGTGCGCCGGCAGGCCCAGCACCGGGGCGCACCAGCGGCGCACGGCCAGCCCGATCATCGAGTCGAACCGGGTGGTGCCCGGCGGGCTCGGGCCGTCCGCCTCGGTGAGCACGGCCTCGAAGCCGGCGCGGTCGACGTCCTCGCACAGCACGCCGTGGCAGTGGTGGTCGACCAGCGGCACCTGATCCCACGGCCGCGCCACGGCCACCCCCTCGCATCCGACGGCACTGATCGGTAGCGTCGCGCCGAAACCGGCAGAACGCAAGATCCACGAGGTGGCGATGGACGAGTCGGACCGGCGGGCCGCGGCGGACCGTGCCCGGGCGATGCTGCCCGACCTGGCGGACCGGGGCGTCACCCTCGTGGCGGTGACCTGGGTGGACAACAGCGGCGTCACCCGGGTCAAGGCGGTGCCGCTGCGCCGGCTGCCGGACGTGGCCGCGTGGGGAATCGGCGTGTCACCGTGTTTCGACACGTTCCTGTTCGACGACGTCGCCGTCACGTCCGGCGCGGTCGGCGACCTGCGCCTGCACCCGGACCCGTCCCGGCTGACCGTGCTGGCCGCGCAGCCCGGCTGGGCGTGGGCGCCGGGCGACCGCTACGAGCAGTCCGGCGAACCGCACCCGGTGGACCAGCGGAGCACGGCCGCGTCGACGGTCGCCGCGCTGAACGCGCACGGCCTCACCGCGCGGTGCGCGTTCGAGGTGGAATGGGTGATCGCCGAGGACACCCAGGACTTCCGGCCGGCCGCCACCGGTCCGGCGTACGGGCAGGCCCGGCTGGTGTCGCGTTCGGACTATGTGCGCGACGTCGCGGCCGCCCTGGCCGAACAGGGGATCGCGGTGGACCAGATCCACCCGGAGTACAGCCCCGGCCAGTTCGAGGTGTCGGTGGCCGCGACCGATCCGGTGGGCGCCGCGGACGACTCGGTGCTGGTGCGCGAGACGATCCGGGCGGTCAGCCGCCGGCACGGGCTGCGGGTGTCGTTCGCGCCGCAGGTCGTGCTCGACGGCGTCGGCAACGGCGGGCACGTCCACCTGAGCGTGTGGGACGGTGACCGGAACCTGTTCGCCGGTGGCGGCGGACCGTTCGGGCTGACCGAGCAGGGCGAGGCGTTCACGGCCGGTGTCCTCACGCACCTGCCGGGCCTGCTCGCGGTCGGCGCGCCCACCACGGCCAGCTACCTGCGGCTGCGGCCGAGCCGCTGGGCGGGCGCCTACGCGGTGTGGGGCCTGGAGAACCGTGAGGCGGCACTGCGCCTGGTGACCGGCCCGACCGGCAGTTCGCCGTGGGCGGCCAACCTGGAGGTGAAGTGCTTCGACCTGGCCGCCAACCCGTACCTGGTGGTGGCCGCGCTGCTCGCGGCCGGCCTGGCCGGGATGCGGTCCAACGCCACGCTGCCCGATCCGGTGGACGTCGACCCGGCGCTGCTGTCCGACGACGAGGCGAGGCGGCGGGGCATCCGGCTGCTGCCCAGGACGCTGGCCGAGTCGGCGGACGCGCTCGCCGCGGACACCGTGCTGGCGCGGGCGTTCGGCGAGCCGCTGCTGGCGGCGATCCTCGCGGTGCGGCGCGGCGAGGCCGCCCGGTTCGCCGACACGGACCCGGCCGAGATCGTGGACCGCACCCGCTGGGCGTTCTAGTCGATCGCCTGGTACACCGACGTCCAGAAGTCCTGGTGCACCGGGGAGAGTTCGGGGAACTCGGACCGCTGGGTGAGCAGGATCGCCACCAGGTCCTCGGCTGGATCGGTGGCCCACGCGGTGCCCAGCCCGCCGTACCAGCCGAACCGGCCGGGCGTCGACGCCAGGCTGTCCCGGCCCGTTCGCACGCACACGCCGAAACCCCAGCCCTGGTGGTCGAAGTAGCCCGGGTAGAACCCGGACACCGCCTTCTGCGCCGGTGTCAACTGGTCGGTCGTCATCAGTCGCACCGACGGCCGGGACAGCACCCGGCCACCGTTGCGCAGCAGCATCGCGCCGAACGCCAGGAAGTCCTGCGCGGTGCTGACCAGGCCGCCGCCACCGGACAGGAACTTCGGCCGGCTGGCCCACTCACCGCCCGCCGCGAGGTCGAGCAGTTCCAGCCCACCGGTCTCCCGGTTCACCTGGTACGCCGGCGG
>DATEPR010000654.1:0-2748 GCA_035273045.1 Pseudonocardiaceae bacterium
CGCACGGCGCGGTGCAGCGCCGCGGCCAGCGGGCGGCGCAGGTCGGCGTCCGGCCGCGCCTCGATCTTGCCCGCTCCCCAGCCGCGCCGGACCGCCATCGACCGCAGTTCGCCGAGCAGCACCGTCTTGCCGACGCCGCGCAACCCGGTCAGCACCAGGCTGCGTTCCGGACGGCCCCTGGCCACCCGTTCCAGCACCACGTCGAACGCCGCCACCTCGCGGTCCCGCCCGGCCAGCTCGGGCGGCCGCTGTCCGGCACCGGGGGCGAACGGATTGCGCACCGGATCCACGATCGGACCGTATCGGAGTTTCTAGGACAGGTCCGATAATCGGTGAGATTCCCCTACGGCGTGTCGGCGGCGGTCACGAGACGCACAGTTCGTTGCCCTCCGGATCGGCCATGGTGACCCAGCTGTGCGGTCCCTGCTGACCCCGGTAGAGGAACGTGCCGCCGTGGCCGGTCAGCCGGGCGACCGTGGCGTCCACGTGCTCCGCGCCCACCCACACGTCCAGGTGCACCCGGTTCTTGACCGTCTTCCGTTCCGGCACCTGCTGGAACAGGATTCGCTTGCGTGGCCCGCGTTCCGGGCCGTCCGGATGTCTGATGGCCGCGCCGCTGCGCCACACCAGCTGGCCGTCGTAGATCGTGGTGTCGGCCTCGGTGGCCAGGCCACGGACGATCATGTCCTTGATGAACGCCTCGTCGCTCGGCTCCACGACCCAGCCCAGGGCGTCCGCCCACCAGGCGGCGAGCGCGTGCGGGTTCGCGCAGTCGACGACGACCTGAAAGTCGTATGCCATAGCCCCGCAGAATAGGCAGCCGACCATGCCGGTCCCTAACGCTGTCTAGGGCGATTCCTAGATCACCGAATAGACCGCTACCGCTCCAGGATCGCCGTCACCCCCTGGCCGCCCGCGGCGCAGATGGACACCAGTCCCCGGCCGGAACCGCGCTCGGCGAGCAACTTCGCCAGCGTCCCGACGATCCGCGCGCCGGTCGCGGCGAACGGGTGCCCGGCGGCCAGCGACGAGCCGTTGACGTTGAGCCGGGCCCGGTCCACCGGGCCGAGCGGCCCGTCCAGGCCCAGCTTCTCCTTGCAGTACGCGGTGTCCTCCCAGGCGCGCAACGTGGCCAGCACCTGCGACGCGAACGCCTCGTGGATCTCGTAGAAGTCGAAGTCGGCCAGCGTGCACCCGGCGCGGGCCAGCATCCTGGGCACCGCGTAGGTGGGCGCCATCAGCAGGCCGTCGCTGCCGTGCACGTAGTCGACGGCCGCCGTCTCGGCGTGGGTGAGATACGCCAGCACCGGCAGCCGGCGCTCGCGGGCCCAGTCCTCGCTGGCCAGCAGCACGACCGACGCGCCGTCGGACAGCGGCGTCGAGTTGCCCGCCGTCATCGTGCCGTCCTTGCCGCCGAACACCGGCTTCAGCTTGGCCAGTTGGTCCGCCGTCGAGTCCGGCCGCAGGTTCTGGTCGCGGGTCAGCCCGAGATACGGGGTGACCAGGTCGTCGAAGAAGCCGGCGTCGTAGGCGGCGGCCAGCCGCTGGTGACTGGTGGCGGCCAGTTCGTCCTGCTCCGCGCGGCCGATGCCCCACTCGCGAGCGGTCAGCGCGGCGTGTTCGCCCATGGACAGGCCGGTGCGCGGTTCGGCGTTGCGCGGGATCTCCGGCACGATCTGGCCCGGCCGCAACCGGCCCACCAGTCGCAGCCGCGCGCCCACGCTCCGCGCGCTGTTCAGCCCGACCAGGATGCGGCGCAGGTCGTCGTTCAGGGCCAGCGGCGCGTCGCTGGTGGTGTCCACCCCGCCGGCCACACCCGACTCGATCTGGCCGAGCGCGATCTTGTTCGCCACCGCGATGATCGACTGGAGGCCGGTCCCGCACGCCTGCTGCACGTCGTAGGCGGGCGTGTCGTGGGACAGCCTGCTGCCCAGCACGCACTCGCGGACCAGGTTGAAGTCGCGGCTGTGCTTGAGCACCGCGCCACCGACCACCTCGCCGAGCCGTTCGCCCGCCAGCCCGAACCGGCTGACCAGGCCGTCCAGTGCCGCCGTGAACATGTCCTGGTTGGACGCTGCCGCGTAGCGGCTGTTGGACCTGGCGAACGGAATCCGGTTGCCGCCCACCACGGCCACCCGCCGGACCGTTGCGGCCATGTTGCCCTCCCTGGCCGAGGTACTAGTCTGCTGATAGTAACTTACCCGCGAGTAGGATCACCTTCCAGTTGGGAGGACGGGATGACCGACCGCTACCAGCAGTTCGCCACGTCCGGCCCCGGCCGGGTGGTGATCCGCAGGCTCGGGCTGCCCGATCCGGTCCGGTTGCGCCGCTATCAGCCCGGCCAGCCGCTGCTGACCGACCCGGCACTGATCGGCGCCGCGCCCGGCGGCCGCCTGCTGGACGCGGTCGCGGCGATCCTGACCAAGGCGGACGCCGACGTCCGCACCGAGCCGGACAGCTCCACCGTGGACACGCGCTACGGCGCGCTCGTGTTCGACGCCACCGGGATCACCGCGCCGGAACAGCTGCGGCAGCTGCACGACTTCTTCCATCCGGTGATCCGCGGTGTCGCCGGCTGCGGCCGGGTGCTGGTGCTCGGCACGCCACCGGAGAGCGTCACTCCGGCCGCGGAGAAGATCGCGCAGCGGGCGCTGGAGGGTTTCACCCGCTCGGCGGGCAAGGAACTGCGCCGGGGCGCCACCGTCCAACTGGTCTACGTGGCCAAGGGCGCGGAGGACGCCGTCGAGT
>DATEPR010000655.1:0-4321 GCA_035273045.1 Pseudonocardiaceae bacterium
ACGGGCCGATCCAGTACGCGATGATCAACAGGAAGTTCTCGTACTTGCTGCCCGCGTCCTGCAGTCCGGACCACGCCAGGAAGAAGCCGATCACGCCGAACACGAGCGCGACCAGCGCCCGGCGCAGGACGAGCGGCATCCGCACGCCCAACGTCAGGAACGACATGGCTCCGGAGTAGATGTTCAGCACGTTCGCCGACACCGCACCCAGCGCGATCGCGAGCAGCGTCAGGTCGGCCAGCCACGTCGGAAGCTGCCCGGTGAACTGGGCCGTCGGGTTGTCGCCGGACGCGCCGAGCGGGGCGACCGACACCGCGCCCACGAGTTCGAGCACCATGCAGGACACGAACACGCCAAGCCCGGCCCACAGGCCGGTGAGCCGGGTGTTGACGCTCGTCGGGAGGTACCGGGTGTAGTCCGCCGCGTACGGATTCCATCCTGCCGCGTAGCCGAAGGCGGCGCCCGCGGTGAGCAGGAAGCCGCCGGGGATCGGCTTGCCGGGAGCACTCGCGTGGGAGCCGGTGGCGAACATCACGATCGTGGTGATCAGGAAGACCAGGCCGAGGAACACCAGGGCGTAGCGCTCGAACGCCTGCACCAGGTTGTGCCCGAAGAACGCCACCGCGACCTGCACGACGACCACGATCAGCAGGCCGGCGAGCGCCGGCATCCCGGTCAGCGCCGCGAGCGCGAACGCACCACTGACGCTGTTCACCGCGAACCAGCCGATGCCCGCCGTGACCGAGTTCAACCCGGCCGGCAGGATGTTGCCCCAGAAGCCGAAACCCAAGCGGGACAACACCATCTGCGGCACGCCGTGCTTCGGGCCGCGGGCGGACAGCACACTCATGGACAGCGAGCCGAGCACGTTGCCCAGCAGCAGCGCCAGCGCCGCCTGCCAGAAACTCAGCCCGAACACGCCGACCGCCAGGATGCCCACGAAGACGGTGGCGAACTCCAGGTTCGGCGACGTCCACGTCCACAGCAGCTGCAACGGCCTGCCGTGCCGGTCACCCAGCGGGATGAACTCGACGCCACCCGGTTCGACCGCCGCGATGCGGTCGCCGTACTCGCCCTCGCGGATCGGCTCACCGACCACGGCCCCGGTTCGCGTGATGTCAGCCAACGGAAATCGCCGCCAATTTCGCTCGGAGGTAGTCGCCCCAGACCACGGGCGGGTAACTGGTCGTGCCGACCGGCAGCGGTTCGATCACCGCGTCGTGGTCGGCCTCGTAGAAGTAGACGAGGGACAGCAGGTCCTCGTCCGGTGCGTCTGCGGGCGGCGCGAGCACCCGGTGCCGCGTCGACCGCCAGCGGTCACCCGTCCAGCGGGCCATCAGCTCGCCGATGTTGATCGTGAAGGCGGCCGGATCGTAGGGGGCGTCCACCCACTCGCCGTCCGCGGTGTACACCTGCAGGCCGCCCAGCCCGGGTTCCCGGTCCAGCACGGTGACCGTGCCGAAGTCGGTGTGTGGGCCGATCCGGTACTGGCCGTCGGCGGGCGGGCCGACCCGGCGCAGCGGCGGGTACCAGTTCAGGTTGAACCCGAACGTCGGGTGCGACAGGTAGGCGGCGAAGTGGTCGGCGGGCAGCCCGAGGGCCACCGCGCACACCGACATCAGCTCGTCGGACAGGGTCCGCATCCGCGCCAGGTACTCGGTGAGCACCGGCCGCAGCTCAGGCACCTCGCCCGGCCAGGCGTTGGGCCGGAACCACTGGGCGTCAACGTCGGGATCGCTGGTCGGGTCGTCGGCGGCGAACGAGTAGGACTCCTTCAGGTCGGCCGGTGTCGCCGTGCCTTCCGCGTAGCCGTTGGCCTCGGCACCGGGTGGGATCCAGCCGCGCCCGCCGACGGGCACCGCGTACCGTGCCTTCACCTCCGCCGGCAGCGAGAAGAACTCCCTGGCCAGCGCCCGCACCCGGGTCCGCAGTTCGTCCGGCACGCCGTGCCCGGTGACCAGCAGGAACCCGGCCGTGCGCAGCGCGTGGTCGACCTGTTCGGCGACGCCGGCCCGGCCGGTGCCGTCGAACCAGGGCCGCAGGTCGATGCTGGGGACGTAGTCGGTCATGACGGCTCGCCGATGTCTTCGTTCCACAGGTCGGGATGGGCCGCGATGAAGTCGGTCATCAGCCCGACGCACTCCGCGTCGTCCATCATGGTGATCGTCACGCCGTGCTCGGCCAGCCAGTCCTGGCCACCGTGGAACGTCTTGCTCTCGCCGATGATGACCGCGCCGATGCCGAACTGGCGGACCAGCCCGCTGCAGTACCAGCACGGCGACAGGGTGGTGACCATGATCGTGTCCGCATAGGTGGATCGGCGACCGGCGGCCCGGAACGCGGCGGTCTCGGCGTGCATGGACGGGTCGCCGTCCTGCACCCTGCGGTTGTGGCCCCGGCCCAGCAGCGTGCCGGCGCGGTCGAACAGCGCGGCGCCGATCGGGATGCCACCCTCGGCCAGCCCGGTCTTCGCCTCGGCGACGGCGACCGCGAGCAGCTCAGCGGGTTCGATGATGGCCACGGCTCCTAACCCTGCGGGACACGTCCGATCGGGGCAATGGCGCGGACACTTCGATCCGGTAAATTCCCCGTCCGACTGCTTGCTACCCAACGGTTATCCCAGACTCACCTAGAATCAACCCATGCCAGCCGGGACCGCGACCTCCGGGCCGACGACGCGCCGCCCGCGTCCGCTCACCGCGGCCACCCTGGGACTGCCGGAGCGACCGCGGACGGCTGACCGCACGGCCAGCCTGACCGAGCATATCCGGGCCACTGTGGACACTCAACTCCGCGTGCTGCTCACCGAACAGCTCACCGCGGGCCGTGCCGACTCACCGGAGTCGGTGCACCAGATGCGGGTCGCCGCCCGCCGGGCCAGGGTGGCGCTGGGCCTGGACCAGGGATTGGTCGGGCTGGAGGCGCGGCGGCTGCGCGAGGAACTTTCCTGGCTGGGCGGCCTGGCCGGTGGTGTGCGCGACCTGGACGTGCTGTGCGAACGGCTCACCGGCGACAGCGCCGACCTGCCGGAATCCGACCTGCCCGCGTTCGGCGAGGTGCTCGCGGCGCTGCTGGCCTCGCGGTCCGACGCGGCCGAGATCCTGGAGCGGGCGCTGCACCGGCAGCGCTACCGCAGCCTGCTGCACGCCATGGCGGTCGTCGCGCTCGGCGAACCGGACGGCGGCGAACCGCCCGACCCGGCCAGCCTGATGGCCAAACCGGTGCGTGCGCTGCACAAGCAACTCGCCGTGTCCGGCCGTGCACCGTCCGACGAGGGCTGGCACGCCCTGCGGATCAGGGTGAAGAAACTCCGGTACGCCACCGAAGTGGCCGGCCGGGTGGCCGGGCCGAAGAAGCGGGCCGACATCACCGCGCTGACCGCCAAGGCCAAAGCATTACAGGAACTGCTCGGCGACTTCCAGGACACCGTGGTGACCGAGCAACACGTGCGCGACCTGGTCGCCACCAACCCCGGCCTGTCACCGGCCGCCGTGCTGGTCGCCGGCCGGCTGGTCGAACGGCAGGTCACCAAGCGCAAGGCGCTGCGCGAGCGCCTGCCCGAAGCCAGCGGCGACCTCTACTCGGCCACCATGGCCTGACCGCCCAGCCGCCGCACCGCCTCGCCGATCCGCTCGTCGGTCGCGGTCAGCGCGAGCCGCACGTGCCGGCTGCCGGTCGGCCCGTAGAAGGTGCCCGGCGCCACCAGGATCCCCAGGCCGGCGAACCAGTCCACCAGTTCGGCGGCCGTGCTGCCGTCGCGCCGGGTCCACAGGTAGAGCCCGCCTTCGGAGTGGTCCACCGTGCAACCGGCGGCCCGCACGGCCGGCAGCAGCGCGGCCCGCCGCCGCCGGTACCGCTCCCGCTGCGTCGCCACGTGCGTGTCGTCGGTCAGCGCCGCGGTCATCGCCGCCTGCACCGGCCGGGGCACGATCAGCCCGGCGTGCTTGCGGATCGCCAGCAGCCGCGCCACCACGTCGGGGTCACCGGTCACGAACCCGGCCCGGTAGCCGGCCAGGTTGGACGACTTGGACAGCGAGTGCACCGCCAGCAGCCCGTCGGTCCGCCCGCCGGACACGTCGGGGTGCAGCACGGACACCGGTTCGGCGTCCCAGGCCAGCGGCAGGTAGCACTCGTCGGACGCGACCAGCGTGCCCCGCTCCCGCGCCCAGTCGACGACCTTCCGCAGGTGCGCGGCCGGCAGCACCTGCCCGGTCGGGTTCCCAGGTGAGTTCACCCACACCAGCGCCGGGCGGCGCGGCCCCAGTGCGGTCAGCGAGCCGGCCCTGGCCACTTCGGCACCGGCGATGCGGACGCCCGCCTC
>DATEPR010000656.1:0-4394 GCA_035273045.1 Pseudonocardiaceae bacterium
GTGGATCGCCCGCTACCACAAGACGCTGGGCGCACTGCCGCCCGGCTGGACGACGCACGCGATCTGGCAGTTCGCCGACGCCGGCCGGTTCCCGGGTGACCAGGACACGTTCAACGGCTCGTTGGCCCAACTGCGGGCACTGGCACGGGGCTGACCGGCCCAACCGGACGGACGTCTTGTTAACTATTGACCAACTGTCGTGACATCAGGTCAGGGGTACAGCAGACTACCCGGGCCAGGGCACAACCTCAGATTGATAACGCGCGGTACGCAAGGCCGCGCGTCATTTCCGGCTGTCCGGAAAACCAATCCTGGTTGACAATTGACATGCGCCACGGAACGACCGTTCACCGATTTCTCACCCTTTGCTGGTGATTGGTCAACCACCAGGCGTGACAACGGCTTGCCTCTTCCGACAAGATACCCAGCGGCCGGTTCGCTGCCGGCCACAAATCGAGGGCACAGCGAAAGAGGTCAACCATGAAGTTCCCGGCTGGATTGAAGCGGGGCGCGATCGGTGCATTAGCCGTCGGCACATTCGCCGGCGCCCTGCTACTGGGCACCAGCGTTCCCGCGTCCGCCGCCAACGCCAATCCGTACCACCAGACACCCGCCCAGCTGGCCGCCCAGAAACTGGTCACGCACCCGCAGCTGGACTGGCTCGGCTCGACGATCAAGTCCCACGAACCGCAGATGGCGCGGGCGCTGGTCACGCCCGCGATCCCGAGCGGTCCGAAGGGCCTGGACGTGAGCAGCCACCAGGGCGCCGTCAACTGGGCGAGCGTCAAGGCCAACGGCGCACAGTTCGCCTACACCAAGGCGACCGAGGGCACGTACTACACGAATCCGGACTTCAGCCAGCAGTACACCGGTGCCTACAACGAGCACATCATCCGCGGCGCCTACCACTTCGCCACGCCGAACACGACGGGCGGCGCCACGCAGGCGGACTACTTCGTCGCGCACGGCGGCGGCTGGTCCCAGGACGGCCTGACGCTGCCGGGCTTGCTGGACATCGAGTACAACCCGTACGGCGCCGAGTGCTACGGGCTGAGCCAGGCCGGCATGGTCAGCTGGATCCTGGCGTTCAGCAACGAGTACCACGCCAGGACGACCCGGTGGCCGGTCATCTACACCACCAACGACTGGTGGACGACGTGCACCGGCAACAAGGGCGACTTCTCGTCCACGAACCCGTTGATGCTGGCCTGTTACTGCAGCACGCCGGGCACCATGCCGTTCGCGTGGCCGTTCCAGACGATCTGGCAGTACGCCGACTCCGGCATCTTCCCGGGTGACCAGGACGTCTTCAACGGCACGACGGCCAGGATCACGGCACTGGCCAACGGCTGAGTCTGCCCGCACAAGCCCGACGGAGGCCGGCCGGGCGCCCTGGTCAGCGGCCGGCCGCCGTCGGCACCAACAAGCAGTTCCGATCGGGCTATCCCCTCCGGCCGGCAAACCTGGTATTGCTCTAGCTCTACATCTGCGCAGGCCGGAGGGTGCCCCGATGAGTGCGGTCCCGTGGTTGGTGATCGGCTGGCTGTGTGTCGCCGCGGGAGCGACGACACTCGTCGCGTCCTGGCTGGCGGCGACCGGCAAGCTGCGCGTGGAACCGCAACCACAGCAGCAGTCGCTCGCGCTGACCGGCACCATCGTGCTGGCGCTGGGTGTCTTCGCGGCCGTGGCGGGCATGTTGCTGGGCGGTGCCGGCACGTCCGACGCGCAGGCGTTGCAGACCGGCGGCCTGGCCGCGGCGTCCGTGGTGGCGCTGTACGGCTTGTGGCTCAACGACCGCAGGCGCCGGGTCGACGAGGAGCGCCAGTCGCTGGACGCGCAGCGCACGGTGCTGGACGACCAGCGGTTCCGGCTGGAGGAGGGCCGGCAGGAGCTGGACCGGCAGCGGGCCGCCGACGATCGCGGCCGCACCGCGGACGAACGGTTCGCGCGGGCACTGGAACTGCTCGGGCACGACGCCGACCAGGTCCGGGTGGGCGCGTTGCACGCACTGGCCGGCCTGGCCCGCAACCGTCCCGAGTACACCCAGACCACACTGGACATTCTGTGCGCGTACCTGCGCAGACCCTACGACCACGCCAGCTACGCGGAGCGCCGCAGGCTGGACACCGAGCCGGCCGCGGAGCGCACCGACGACCTGCCGCAGGACATCGAGGCGGACCGCGAGCGGCAGGTGCGGCTGGCGGCGCAGCGGCTGATCGTGGACCTGCTGCCGTCCACGTCCGACCTGGACGCTCCGCAGTACAACCTCGACCTGACCGGTGCCGCGCTGGAGTACTTCGACCTGTCGCACAAGCGGCTGGGCACGTTCACCGCGCGCTCGGCGCACTTCTACGAGGCGGTGTCGTTCGAGGGCACGTGGTTCCACGGTCCGATGTGGCTGACCTGGGCGCACCTGTGGGGTGAGTCGTTCCGCGCGAACGACATGGTGTGCCAGGGCATCTCGTGGTGGAGCAACTTCACCGCCAGCGGCCCGGTCGACTTCGACCGCACCCAGTTCCGCGGCGAGACCAAGTTCGCCTACGCCATCTTCGCCGACCGGGTGTCGTTCCAGCACTGCCGGTTCGCCACCACAGTGGACTTCCAGCACGCCGACTTCCTCGGTGAGCTGAACTTCGCGCACACCGAGGGCCTGATCGGCCGCACCACGGGCATGCTCGTGTCGCTCCTGCACGACGTGCGGCTGCCCGACGGCTGGCAGGTCGACTCGCGGGACAACCGGCAGCCGGGCCGGGGCCTGGTGCGCGCCTGAGCCGGATCAGCCGAACAGGGCCGGCAGCGTGCCCTCCCAGGCGGCGGCCAGCTCGGCCAGGCCGAACGTGGCGACGTCCTGGATCTCGACCGCGTCGGCGGCCGCGTCCACCACACCGATGCGCGCCCACGGCAGGCCACGCGCGGAACACATCTCGGTGAACCTGGGCTCCTCGGTGCGCGGCACGGCCACCAGCGCCCGGCCCGCCGACTCGGCGAACAGGTACACGAACGGGTCGGCGCCCTCGGGCAGCACGATCCGGCAGCCGGTCTGGCCGATCAGCGCGGCCTCCACGACCGCCTGCGCGAGCCCGCCCTCGGACAGGTCGTGCGCCGCGGACACCATGCCGTCCCGGGAGCCGGCGAGCAGGATCTCCGCGAGCAGCCGTTCCGCCGCCAGGTCGACCCGGGGCGGGCGGCCGCCGAGGTGCCCGTGCACGACGTGGGCCCACTCGGAGCCGCCGAACTCGTCCCGCGTGGTGCCCAGCAACAGCAGCGCATCCCCACCAGCAGCGCCGGTCTCGGCGCCGATGCCGGTGGGGATGCGGTGGCGCACGTCGTCGATCACGCCGAGCACGCCGACCAGCGGCGTCGGCAGGATCGCCGTGCCGCCGGTCGAGTTGTAGAAGCTCACGTTGCCGCCGATCACCGGGATGCCCAGCGCCGCGCAGCCGTCGGCCAGCCCGCGCACCGCCTGCTGGAACTGCCACATCACGCCGGGGTCCTCCGGCGAGCCGAAGTTCAGGCAGTCGGTGACCGCGGCCGGGACGGCGCCGGTCACCGCGACGTTGCGGTACGCCTCGGCCAGCGCCAGCTGGGCGCCCTGGTACGGGTCGAGGGCGACGTAGCGGGAGTTGCAGTCGGTGGACACGGCCACCCCGCGGCCGGTCCGCTCGTCGATCCGGATCATCCCGGAGTCGGACGGCTGGGCGAGCACCGTGCCGCCGCGCACGTACCGGTCGTACTGCTGGGTGACCCAGCGCCGGGACGCCAGGTTCGGCGACGCGACCATGCGCAGCAGGGTGTCCCGCAGCTCGTCCGGAGTGGACGGACGAGCCAGCGAGTCGGGGGTGTCGGCGACCAGGGCGTCCTGCGTGGCCGGGCGGGCCACCGGCCGCTGGTACACCGGGCCCTCGTGCGCCACGGTCCTCGGCGGCACGTCCACCACGGTCCGGCCGTGCCACGTGATCACCAGCCGGTCGCCGTCGGTGACCTCGCCGATCTCGGTGGCGATGACGTCCCACTTCCGGCACACGGCCAGGAAGTCCTCGACGTCGGCCGGCCGGACGACCGCGCACATCCGTTCCTGCGACTCGCTGGACAGGATCTCCGCGGGCGTCATTCCCTTGGCGCGCAACGGAACCCGGTCCAGGTCGATGACCATGCCGCCGTCCCCGGCGCTGGCCAGCTCACTCGTCGCGCAGGACAGCCCGGCGCCGCCGAGGTCCTGGATACCCACCACCAGGCCGGCGGCGAACAGTTCCAGGCAGCACTCGATGAGCACCTTCTCGGTGAACGGATCGCCGACCTGGACGCTGGGCAGCTTCTTGCGGCCGCCGGCGGCCTCGTCGCCGGCGAACGTGTCCGACGCGAGCACCGACACGCCGCCGATGCCGTCCAGGCCG
>DATEPR010000657.1:0-10371 GCA_035273045.1 Pseudonocardiaceae bacterium
TCGGGTCCCTGGTCAACCTCGCCGTGGCCGAGGTGGTGCTGCTGGTGGGCGTGAGCGTGCCGGTGGCGCTGTCCGGCGTGCCGGCGCGGCTGCCCGGACCGTGGTGGCTCTATCTCGGCGGCCCGCTGGGCGTGCTGCTGATCGCGACCGCGATCGCCGCCGTACGGCTGGTCGGCGTGCTGGTGCTCGGCCTGAGCTCGGTGGCCGGCCAGCTGGTCGGCGCATTGCTGCTGGAGACGCTGCTGCCGGCCGGTCCGGGCGGGTCACTGCTGTACAGCGGGGTCGGGACGGCGCTGGCGCTGGTCGCGGTGACCGTGGCCGGGCTGCCCGGCCGGACCGGTTCTGCGAAGATGGCGGCACGGGACCGCTGACCCCGCGGGAGGATCCGATGCCGGAGCACGTGACCGAGCCCATTCCGGTCCGCGGCACGATCCCCGCCGCTCCCGATCCGGTGACCGAGCCGATGGGCCCGATCGACGTGCCCACCCGGCGCGGCCTGCGCGGCACGTTCCGCGCGCAGTGGGCGTTCCTGGTGGTGTTGCTGGTCGCCGCCGTCGGCGTGGTGCGGATCGTGCAGTACCACTGGCGTGAGGGCGCGGTGCTGGTCGGCGGCGCCCTGGTGGTGGCCGCGCTGCTGCGGGCCGTCTTGCCGGGCGCCAGGGTCGGCCTGATCGCGGTGCGCGGCCGGACGGTCGACGTGCTGTCCTACGCGGCGCTGGCCGGGATGATCCTGTTCGTCGCGCTCACCCTCACCGGCGGACCGTTCGGCTGACGGTCACCGCCCGAGCGCCCAGTTCACGTGCGGCACCAGCGGTATCCCGGCCAGCCACGGGAACACGTGCAGCTCCTGCAGGGTCAGCGCGACCAACCACAGGGACAGCAGCGTGCACAACGGCCCGACGAACAGCATCTCCACCCGCCCGCCGGTGCGGTACCGCATCGGCTTGGGCAGGCCGATCGGGTACCACAGGTGCCGGCCCAGCGGCACCGGCCACAGGATCGGGCAGCCGTCCTCGGTGATCGCGTCGCCGGCGCAGTGGGCGAGGCACCCGGCGATGACGGTGACGCCGAACCAGGCAGCGGTGTGGCCGCCGGTGTGCACCCACGACCAGCACCGCCACACGACGATCACGGACAGCACGATCACCACGAACGTGTCCGCCGCGTGGTCCCACTCGTGCAGCAGCCCGCGCACGCCCAGCCCGGCGAAGAAGAACAGCAGCGCCGCCGTCACCCAGGGGTTGTGCAGCGACACCAGCGTGGTGCTGACGGTCCCGGCCAGCGCGGCGAACACCGCGGTGTGGGTGAAGGTGCGGTGGCCGCCGGTGCGGTGCGGGTCGCCGGACAGCCGGCTGAAGTTGTAGACGCCGACGCTGAGCGTGTCCACGCCGTGCGACAGCACCTTGGTGACCGGCCCAAAGGAGCGGGACACGGTGGCCGGCGGGTGGTCCAGGTCGGGCAGCAGGGCGGCGCCGGAGGTGAGGGCGGCGCCGGCGATCCACGTCTGCGCGTCGACGCTCACGCCGTGCGTGATGGCGAGCAGGGCCACTCCGCCCCAGGCGGCCAGTCCCATGACGGCGTGGGTGGGTCCGGTCGACATGTGCCCTCCAGCTCGGCCGGCGCGACCGTAGCAACGCGGCCGGCCGGGCGGCGGGAGGCGCGCCGGGCGGCCACCCGGTGGCCCGCCGATAGCAGTACGCTTGTACCGGGATAGGTGGAGCAGACACCGCGAGAGGACTCCGCGCACATGGCGAAGATCAAGGTAGCCGGCACGATCGCCGAGCTCGACGGCGACGAGATGACCCGCATCATCTGGCAGTTCATCAAGGACAAGTTGATCCATCCGTACCTGGACGTCAACCTGGACTACTACGACCTGAGCATCCAGCACCGCGACGCGACCGACGACCAGGTCACCGTCGACGCGGCCAACGCCATCGCCCGCTACGGCGTCGGCGTCAAGTGCGCGACGATCACGCCGGACGAGGCCAGGGTGGCGGAGTTCGGCCTGAAGAAGATGTGGCGCAGCCCCAACGGCACGCTGCGCAACATCCTCGGCGGCGTGATCTTCCGCGAGCCGATCGTCATCTCCAACATCCCCCGCCTGGTGCCGAGCTGGACCAAGCCCATCGTGATCGGCAGGCACGCGCACGCCGACCAGTACAAGGCCACCGACTTCAAGGTCCCCGGCCCGGGCACCGTGACCATCTCCTACACGCCCGCCGACGGCGGCGAGCCGATGGAGTTCGAGGTCGCCCAGTTCCCCGAGGGCGGCGGCGTAGCGATGGCGATGTTCAACTACCGCAAGTCCATCGAGGACTTCGCCCGCGCCTCGCTGCGCTACGGCCTGGACCGCAACTACCCGGTGTACCTCTCCACGAAGAACACCATCCTCAAGGCGTACGACGGGCTGTTCAAGGACATCTTCCAGGAGATCTTCGACACCGAGTTCAAGGCCGAGTTCGACGCCCGCGGCCTGACCTACGAGCACCGGCTGATCGACGACATGGTCGCCCAGGCGCTGAAGTGGGAGGGCGGCTACGTCTGGGCGTGCAAGAACTACGACGGCGACGTGCAGTCCGACACCGTCGCCCAGGGCTACGGCTCGCTCGGCCTGATGACGTCGGTCCTTATGACCCCGGACGGCAAGGTGGAGGCCGAGGCCGCGCATGGCACGGTGACCCGGCACTACCGCCAGCACCAGCAGGGCAAGCCGACCTCCACCAACCCGATCGCGTCGATCTTCGCGTGGACCCGCGGCCTGGCCCAGCGCGGCAAGCTGGACGGCACGCCGGACGTGATCGCGTTCGCCGAGACGCTGGAGCGGGTCGTCGTGGAGACCGTGGAGAGCGGCAGGATGACCAAGGACCTGGCCCTGCTCGTCGGTCCCGACCAGCCGTGGCTGACCACCGAGGAGTTCCTCGGCGCGCTGGACGACAGCCTGCAGAAGGCGATGGTCGGCTGACCGCCTTCCCGGCGCGGACCCGAATGGCCGATCGCACCGCGGTGCGTCGGCCATTCGCGCGCTGGCACGGTACGGTTCGGTGCGTTATACCTGGTAGCACCTGACCTGTCGGCGCCGTGGCGGAGGGGTTCGACTTGTCGAAGCGGATGTGGACCGTCGTCATCGTCCTGGTCGTGGTCGCGATCCTCTTCCTCGTCCAGAACGGCAAGAAGGGCAACGCCCAGCAGGGCTCGGGCAGCGCCGCCGGGTGCAAGGTGCAGGTGACGGCGGACGTGCTGAACGTCCGGGTCGGGCCGAGCACCAAGGACAGGACGCTCAGTTCGCTGCGCACCGGGCAGACCGTGAGCGCCACCCCGACGACACAGAACGGCTTCCGCGAACTGTCCGCCGGGCACTGGGCGTCGGACACCTTCCTCAAGCCGGTGTCCGGTTCCTGCTGATCGGTAGTCTGCGCGGGTGCTGACCGTCTCCACCGTCAACGTCAACGGCGTGCGCGCGGCCGCCGGCAAGGGGCTGCTGGACTGGCTGGCCGCCGGCGCCGCCGACGTGGTGTGCCTGCAGGAGACCAGGGCGACGCGCGCACAGTTGCCCGAACTGGACGGCTGGCACCTGGCGTTCGCCGAGTCGGCCGTGGCCGGACGCAACGGTGTGGCCGTGCTGAGCCGGAGCCGGCCGGAGCAGGTCCGGACCGGGTTCGGCGTGGCCGAGTTCGACGGCAGCGGCCGGTACGTCGAGGTCGTGCTGCCCGGGATCGTCGTCGGCAGCGTGTACCTGCCCAAAGGTGACGCCGGCACGCCGCGCCAGGCCGAGAAGGAACGCTTCATGGCCGGCTTCCTGCCGTACCTGGCCGAACTGCGGGACAAGGCGACGGCCGACGGCCGCGAGGTGCTGGTGTGCGGCGACTGGAACATCGCCCACACCGAGGCGGATCTCAAGGCGTGGCGCGCGAACCTGCACCACTCCGGGTTCCTGCCACAGGAGCGGGCGTGGCTGGATCGGCTGTACGCGGCCGGTTTCGTGGACGTGGTGCGGGCGCTGCGGCCCGGTGCGGCCGGGCCGTACACCTGGTGGTCCTACCGGGGCCGGGCGTACGACAACGACGCGGGCTGGCGGATCGACCTGCACGTCGCCACACCGGGCCTGGCCGAGCGGGCGCGTGCCGTGGTGGTCGAGCGGGCGGACAGCTACGCCACCCGGTGGTCGGATCACGCCCCGGTGACCGTGCGGTACGACACGTGAAGATCACCACCCGCAACGCCCGGTTCCAGCAGTGGGCCGCGTTGCTGGACAACCGCGCCAAACGCACCCGATCCGGCGAGTTCCTGGTCCAGGGTGTCCGGCCGATCTCACTGGCGGTGCGGCACGGCTGGACGATCCGCTCGCTGATCCACCCGATCGGGTGGCGGTTGTCCGAGTGGGCGACCGGTCTGCTGCACGACGCCACGATCCGTGCCGAGCGCGTGGCGATGGCCCCCGAACTGCTGGCCGAACTGGCCGACAAGGAAACGGAACTGCTCGCCGTCGCGGCGCAGCCGGCCGACCGGCTGGATCGGATCACCGTCGGCCCGGACTTCCTCGGCGTGGTGTTCGACCGGCCGACGAATCCGGGCAACGTCGGCACGGTCATCCGCTCCGCGGACGCCTTCGGCGCGCACGGCGTGATCGTGGCCGGCCACGCCGCCGACCCGTACGACCCGCGGGCGGTGCGGGCGAGCACCGGCTCGGTGTTCGCGGTGCCCGTGGTGCGCGTGCCGGCGGCCAGCCTCGTCATCGACTGGATCGCCGAGGCCGGGGTGCCGGTGCGGGTGGTGGGGACCGACGAGTCGGGCCGGTTCGACGTCGCTGAGCACGACCTCACCGGGCCGACGTTGTTCGTGGTGGGCAACGAGACCACCGGGATGAGCGCGGCCTGGCGAGAGGCGTGTGACGTGGTGGTACGCATCCCGATCGGCGGTTCGGCGAGTTCGCTGAACGCGGCGAACGCGGCCACTGTGGTGCTCTACGAGGCGGCTCGGCAGCGGCAGCGCATGTGATTGGGGTCACATGTGAGCCCGGTTCCTCGGGCCCCGGGTCGGCACCGCCGGCCGACCTACGCTGACCCAGTGGTAGCCGATCTGCCGTTCCGGCCAACGGAACCGCGCCCGTCAGACACCGCCATCCGCCGGGCGCTGCGCCGGGCGCGGGACGGCTCGACCCTCGACGTCACCGAGTCGGCCGCGCTGCTGCACGCCACCGGCGACCAGTTCGACGAACTCCTCGCGGCGGCCGCTCGGGTCAGGGACGCGCACCTGGCCGCGGAGGGCCGCGCCGGGCTGGTCACGTACAGCCGGAAGGTGTTCATCCCGCTCACCCGCCTGTGCCGGGATCGTTGCCACTACTGCACTTTCGTCACCGTGCCGGGCCGGGTGCCCGCCGCCTACCTGGAGCGCGACGAGGTACTCGACATCGCCCGCCAGGGCGCCGCCGCCGGCTGCAAGGAAGCCCTGTTCACCCTCGGGGACCGCCCGGAGGACCGGTGGCCGGCGGCGAGGGAGTGGCTGGACGCCAGGGGCTATTCCTCCACAGTGGACTATCTGCGCTCGGTCGCGGTGGCCGTGCTGGAGGAGACCGGCCTGCTCCCGCATCTCAATCCCGGCGTGCTGAGCTGGGAGGAGCTGACCAGGCTGCGCCCGGTCGCGCCGAGCATGGGCATGATGCTGGAGACCACCGCCGACCGGCTGTGGCGGGAACCGGGCGGCCCGCACTACGGCAGCCCGGACAAGGAACCCGCCGTGCGGCTGCGGGTGCTCGCCGACGCCGGCCGGGTCAACGTCCCGTTCACCACCGGCATCCTCGTCGGCATCGGCGAAACCCGCACCGAGCGGGCCGAGTCGCTGCACGCGATCCGCCGGTCCGCCCGGCAGTACGGGCACATCCAGGAAGTCATCGTGCAGAACTTCCGGGCCAAACCGGACACGGCGATGCGGTCCACCCCGGACGCCGACCTGCGCGACCTGGCCGCCACCGTGGCCGTCGCCCGGCTGCTGCTCGGGCCGGGCGTGAGCGTGCAGGCGCCGCCGAACCTGGTCGGCGACGAGCACGCCCTGCTGCTGCGCGCCGGCATCGACGACTGGGGCGGCGTCTCCCCGGTCACCCCCGACCACGTCAACCCGGAACGGCCGTGGCCGGACCTGGACCGCCTGGCGGAATGGACGTCCGCCGCCGGCTACACGCTGCGCGAACGACTCACCGTGTACCCGCGTTACGTGCGCGGCACCGCCGGCCAGTGGATCGACCTTCGGCTGCGCGACCACGTCGCCGCACTCGCCGAACCGGACACCGGACTGGCCCGCGAAGGCACCCATCCGGTCGGCCGGCCGTGGCAGGAACCCGACGGCGGCCTGGACACCGTGGGCCGCGCCGACCTGCACGAGACCATCGACACCACCGGCCGCACCGCCGACCGCAGGGCCGACTTCGACTCGGTGTACGGCGACTGGACCGAACTGCGACACCAACTCAGGCCGGCGCCGCAACGGCTGGACGGCGACGTGACGGCCGGACTCCGCATCGCCGCGGACGATCCGGCGGCACTGCTGGACGAGGCCAACGAGTCCGCGGCCCTGGCCCTGCTCACCGCGGACGGCCCTGCCCTGGAGACGTTGACCCGCCTGGCAGACGACCTGCGGGCCGCCGCGGTCGGCGACGACATCACCTACGTGGTGAACCGCAACATCAACTTCTCCAACGTCTGCTACGTCGGCTGCCGCTTCTGCGCGTTCGCCCAGCGCGAGCGGGACGCCGACGCCTACCGGCTGTCCGTGACCGAGGTCGCCGACCGGGCGGTGGCGGCGTGGGCGGCCGGCGCCACCGAGGTGTGCATGCAGGGCGGCATCGACCCGGCCCTGCCGGTCACCTACTACGCCGACGTGGTGCGCGCCATCAAGGCCAGGGTGCCCGCCATGCACGTGCACGCCTTCAGCCCCATGGAGATCGTCAGCGCGGCCGCCAAGGCGGGGGTGAGCGTCACCGAATGGCTCACCGAACTGCGGGACGCCGGCCTGGACACGATTCCCGGCACGGCGGCCGAAATCCTGGACGACGACGTGCGTTGGGTGCTCACCAAGGGCAAACTGCCCGCCGCCACGTGGATCGACGTCGTGTCCACAGCGCACCGGCTGGGCATCCGCTCGTCCAGCACGATGATGTACGGCCACGTGGACCATCCCGGCCACTGGCTCGCGCACCTGCGCACCCTGGCCAGGGTGCAGGACGACACCGGCGGTTTCACCGAGTTCGTCGGCCTGCCCTTCGTGCACCGCAACGCCCCGATCTACCTGGCCGGCGTCGCCCGCAACGGCCCCACCCGGCGGGACAACCGCGCGGTGCACGCCGTCGCGCGGCTGGGCCTGCACGGCCGGATCGGCAACATCCAGTGCTCGTGGGTGAAACTCGGCGACGAGCAGACCGCGGAACTGCTGCGCGGCGGCGCCAACGACATCGGCGGCACGCTGATGGAGGAGACGATCAGCCGGATGGCCGGTTCGGAACACGGCTCCGCGCGGACCGTCGACGAACTGACCGCGCTCGCCGCGCTCGCCGGCCGCCCGGCCCGCCAGCGCACCACGACCTACCAGGCGGCGTGACCAGCGGACACGGTCAGCCCATACCATCAGCCGTCCGTACCGCGAACGGCAACCCCCGTGTCAATGCCTTGACACACTCGGTAGTTTTCGAGGCGTTGGCGTCCGAGCCACGTCCCCCGGTCGGGGGTCCGTCCGTTCCCAGGAGGGCGCAGGCATGCGCAGCCGAGTAGCGGTGGCTACTGCGGTTTCCCGTGGTCTCTGCGTGATCACCGGCGTGATCGTGCTCGCGGTCCTCGGCGCCGGCGTCGCGTCCGCCGCCGGGCGCGGCAGCGCGGCAGTGATCAGCGACAGCATGGACGTCGGTGTCGCCGGCACGGTCGGCGTCGTCGCCGTGCTGGTCGGCGCCGTGGGCCTGGTCTTCGGCCTGACCCGCCGCCACCGCCAGGCGCTGGCGCGCCGTGCCGCGCGGCGAGCCGGTCGCCCGTAGCGCCGTTCGCGTTGCGGCCGGTGACCGGTCTGGTTAGCGTCCGAGTGTGCCCGACGAATCGCGCATGGCGCGGCTGCGCAAGGCGAATCCGTGGCTGGACCACGTGCTCCGGGCGAACGAGTCCTACAACGCCCACTACGGCAACCACTACGCGGCCGCGATCACCTATTTCAGCGTCCTGTCGCTGGTTCCGATCCTCATGGTGGCGTTCGCCGTCGCGGGTGCTGTGTTGGCCGGCGACCCGCAACTGCTGGGCCAACTCCAGTCGGCCATCACCACATCGGTGCCCGGCCAACTCGGGGACACGCTCAACGACGTGGTCAAGGCGGCCGTCAACGCACGCGGCACGGTCGGCGTCGTGGGCCTGGTCGTCGCCATCTACTCCGGCATCGGCTGGATGGGCAACCTGCGGGACGCGCTGACCGCCCAGTGGGGCCAGCGCCGCGGCGACCTGCCGCTGATCCGCACCATGCTCGGTGACCTGCTGTCCCTGATCGGCCTGGGCGCCGCACTGCTCGTGTCGTTCGCCATCACCATCGCCGGCACCGGCGCGGGCAAGTTCCTGCTGCGCGAGGCCGGACTGTCGTCGGCCGGATGGGCGCAGGCGCTGCTGGTGGCGCTGACCGTCGTGCTGTCGCTGATCGCGAACTGGCTGGTGTTCCTGTGGGTCATCGCGCGGCTGCCCAGGGAACAGGTGGGACTGCGCAGCGCGATGCGCGGTGCCCTGCTGGCGGCGGTCGGGTTCGAGATCCTCCAGCAGCTGGCCACGATCGTGCTGCGGTCGGTGACGCACTCGCCGACCGGAGCGGTCTTCGGCTCGGTGATCGGCCTGCTCGTGTTCGCCAACCTGGTCAGCCGGTTCCTGCTGCTGGCGACGGCGTGGACCGCCACCGCACGGGAGAACCTGCGCACGGAACCACCACCGGCACCGGCCCCGGCGATCATCCGGCCCATCGTCCAACCGAAACGCGGCGTCACACCGGTCGCGGCGGCGGTACTGCTGGCCGCCGGCACGCTGACCGGCTGGTCACTGCGTCGCCGCCGCTAGGCCGGCCACTCCGGACCGGTGGGCCACTCCGGCGTCGAGCGGGGCGGGTTCGCCGGCCGCGGCGCCTGGCGCTGCTGCGGCGGTCGCGGCACCGACTGCGTCCGCGCCGACTGGTTACCGGTCGGCATGGTCTGGGTGCGCTGCGGCGGCATGGGCGGTCGCTGTCGCGGCGGCAACCACCGGGTGACGCCGTTGGTGTCCGGTCGCCGGGTCCGCGTCGTGCGCCCCAGGTCCGGCGGCAACGCGACCCGCACCGTCTCGGCGGCCGCCACCCGTGCCGCCGCCTCGGCCCGCGCCTTCCTTTCCCGTTGCCGTTTCAGGTACATCAGGCCGATCAGGACCAGCCCCAGCGCGGCCAGCAGGGTCAACGGCAGGCCCACGTTGCCGAACGCGCTCATCGGCCCCTGCGGCACGGTGGCCACCTGGGCGTTGCCGTGCCCGGTGGTGGGCGCGGCCGCCTGTTTCGCCACGGTGGTCGGGCCGACGCCGGTCGCCGCGAGCTGCGACGTGATGATGCCGACCGGCGCGGTATGGGCGTTCTCCAGCGCGAACCCGTAGTTCATCAGTTCCCTCGCGTTCTGCCACCGACCGACGATGTGGTTGGTGCCTCTGGTCATCACCAGGGCGATCCGGTGACCGTCGCGTTCGGCGGCGTTGGCGTATGTCTGCTGGGCATCGGTGGTGTAGCCGACCTTGCCGCCGATGTCACCCGGGTAGGTCCGGAGCAACAGGTTGTCGTTGTCGAGCATGTAACCCGGCTTCTTCCCGTAGCCGGGGAAGGGCATCCGTATCGTGTGCATCGCGGCGGCCAGGAGCGGCGTTGCCAGGTCGGCCTTGAAGATGATGGACAGATCGTATGCCGACGCGGACATGCCTGGCGCGTCCAGGCCGGACGGACTCGCCGCGCGGGTGTCCTGTGCGCCGAGTTGCTTGGCCAACGCGTTCATCTTCGTCACGGCGGCCCGCACACCGCCCAGTCGGGTGGCGAGCGCGTAGGCGGCGTCGTTGCCGGACGCCATCAGCAACGCGTACACCAGCATCCTGACCGTGTACCTGCCGCCGGGCCCGATCCCCACCCGGGTGCCCGGCTGGTTCGCGTCCGCCTGGGTGCCGATCACCACGGTATCCGGATTCAGTTCGCGGGCCACGACCTGCGCCAGCAGCAGCTTGATCAGCGACGCCGGCCGCTGCCGCGCGTGCGGATCCTTCGCGGCCAGGACCGTGCCCGTGTTCAGATCCTGGAGTACCCACGACTGGAAGCCCAGACCCTTCGGCAGCGCGGGCGCGCCGGGCGGCAGGACGTAGC
>DATEPR010000658.1:0-7122 GCA_035273045.1 Pseudonocardiaceae bacterium
GTGGTGGTGCGGTTCGCACGGCAACTGGCCGCGCTAGAACGAGACGCGCGGCGGGAACTGGGGATCGCCGGCGAGTCGGATGCGGCCGCGGTGGCGCGGACAGTCGTTGCCGCGGCGGCCGAATCCCTGCACCGCCCGAACTGACGCCCTACGCTCGCTTGCCATGACGGCGGACTCGTGGGTGCTCGAAGACGGCAGTCGGATGCCGATGCTCGGGTTGGGCGTGTGGCAGATGCGCAACGGGCCGGAGTGCGTGAACTCCGTTCGCTGGGCGCTGGAGGCGGGCTACCGGCACATCGACACGGCCCAGGCCTACGGCAACGAGGAGAGTGTCGGGCAGGCACTGCGGGAGAGTGACGTGCCGCGCGAGGACGTGTTCATCACGACCAAGTTCTATCCGGGCAGTCGGGATCCCGCCGCCGAGGCGGAGCGGAGCCTGCGCCGGCTGGGTGTCGACCAGGTCGACCTCTACATCGTGCACTGGCCGCAGGGCGGCCCGACGTGGGCGTGGCCCGGAATGGAGCAGGCCAGGCAGCTGGGTTTCGCGCGGTCCATCGGCGTGTCCAACTTCGGCGTGGACGACCTGGACAAGGTGCTGGCCATGGCGACGGTTCCGCCGGTGGTCAACCAGGTGCAGTTCAGCGCGCTGAAGTACCGGCGCGCGCTGCTGGAGGCGAGCCGGGAGCGGAACGTCGCGCTGGAGGCGTACTCCCCGCTGGGCACGGGCCGGCATCTGCGGAACAGGGCGGTCCGGCGGATCGCCGACCAGGTGGGGCGGACGCCGGCGCAGCTGTTGTTGCGCTGGTGTGTCCAGCACGGTCTGCCGGTCATCCCGAAGTCCACCCACCGGGAGCGGATCCGCGAGAACGCGGAGATCTTCGACTTCGTCCTGTCCGCCGAGGACATGGCGGCACTGGACGGTCTCGACGAGACCGACGGCACCGGCCGCGCGCTGGAACGACCGTGGTGGTGAGACCAACAGTTAGGTGGTTACTTTACTTTCGTTGTCCGGACATCTATGGTTAAGCATGTGCCTAACCAACGTGACGCGCTGGACCGGGTGTTCCGGGCACTGGCCGACGGGACGCGGCGGGACATGGTGGAGCGGCTGGTCCGCGGACCGGCCACGGTCGGCGAACTGGCGCCGAAGACCATGTCGCTCCCCGCCGTCCTGCAACACCTGCGGGTCCTGGAGGACGCCGGGCTGGTCAGCTCCGAGAAGCACGGCCGGGTCCGCACGTGCCAGATCGAGCCGGCCGTGCTGCGCATGGCCGAAGGCTGGCTCGGTGGCCAGCGCACCGCGTGGGAGCACCGACTCGACGCACTCGCCGAGTTGCTCGACGACTCCGACGACGACAGGGGAACGCAGCCATGACCGTCAAGTACGCCACCTTCACCCTGGACCGCGGCTACGCCGCCGCACCGGCGCGGGTGTTCGCCGCGTGGGCCGATCCGGCCACCAAGGCACGCTGGTTCGCCGGCCCGGCGGGCGAGCACGAACTGGACTTCCGGGTCGGCGGCCGGGAGATCAGCCGCGGCCGCCACGGCGACGGCCCGTTGTTGACCTTCGAGTCCCGCTACCACGACATCGTGCCCGACGAGCGGATCGTCTGCAGCTCCACGATGTCCGCCGCGGACACCGTCACCACCGTGTCCATCACCACCGTGGAGTTCGTCCCGGACGGCACGGGCACCCGCCTGGTGCTCACCCAGCAGGGCACCTA
Organism: Pseudonocardiaceae bacterium; assembly: GCA_035273045.1. Taxonomy (GTDB): domain Bacteria; phylum Actinomycetota; class Actinomycetes; order Mycobacteriales; family Pseudonocardiaceae; genus DATEPR01. Next base: position 1,725 of record DATEPR010000658.1, read on the forward strand.
CCTGGACGGCCACGAGGAGCCGGAGTGGCGCGAGCAGGGCACCAGTGACCAGCTCGCCGCGCTGGCCACCGAACTCGGCGTAGCGGTGACGGTGCGATGAAGGACCGGCGCTGGGCACTGCTGGCGTTGGTGGGCAGCGCGTACTTCATGACCGTGCTGGACGGCACCAGCATGCTCGCCGCGCTGCCGTCGATCCGCCGCTCGCTCGACCTGACTGGTCCTGCTCTACAGTGGACGGTCACGGCGTACGCGCTGGCCTTCGGCGGCCCGTTGCTGTGCTGCGGCCGGGCGGCGGACCTGCTCGGCCGCGGGCGGATGTTCCGGGTCGGGATGCTGCTGCGGGTGCTCGCCTCGCTGGCCTGCGGGCTCGCACCGTCGGTCGGCTTCCTGGTCGCGGCACGTGCGGTGCAGGGGTGTTCGGCGGCGATCATCGCGCCCGCCGCGCTGTCCATGGTGTTGGGCGCGTTTCCGGAAGGACCGGAACGCAACCGGGCGTTGGGAATCTGGGGCGGCCTCGGCGGCGTGGGCGCGACCGCCGGGCTGCTGCTCGGCGGCGTGCTCACCGACGCGCTCGGCTGGCCGTGGATCTTCTGGATCAACGTGCCGATCGGCGTGGTCGTGTTGCTGCTCGCCCCGGCGCTGCTGCCGGTGGGCCGGCCGGCCGGCGGCGCCCGTTCGCTCGACGTCGCCGGTGCGGTGACCAGCACGGTGACGCTGTCGCTGGCGGTGTACACCATCATCCAGTTGCCCACCGCGGGATGGCTGAGCACGCGGACCGGCCTGTGTGTCGCCGGGATCGGTGTGCTGGCGACGGTGTTCCTGGTCGTGGAGCGGCGTTCGGCGCATCCGCTGGTGCCGGTGCGGTTGCTGCGTTCCCGATCGCTGGCCGGCGGCAATCTGCTGGTCCTGGTCGCCGGGATGGCGGTGGACGGAATGCTGGTCACGCTCACCGCGTACGTCCAGCAGGGCATGGGCTGGTCCGCGCTGCGGTTCGGCCTGCTGGCCGCGATGATGACGGCGACGTCGGTGGCCGGCGCCCTGGCCAGCCAGCGGGCGGTCACCCGGTTCGGTGTGCGCGCGGTGGCCATCGGCGGCGCGGCCGGCCTGCTCGGCGCGGGTGTCCTGCTGGTCGCCCTACCCGACGGCGGTGCCGTCTGGCTGATGCTGGTGGCCTTGTTCGCGTTCGGCGCGGGAATGGGAGCGGCGGTGGTGTCCGGGCAGATCGCCGCGCTGTCCGGGGTGCGGACGAGCGATTCCGGGTTCGCGGCGAGCCTGGTCGATGCTTGCTTCTCGCTGGGCACCGCGTTCGGCGCGGCGATCTGCACCACGGTCGCCGGCACGGCGGTCACGGTCGACTTCGCCGGCTGGCGGGCGGCGTTCGGCATGGTCGCCGGGTTCGCCGTGGTGGGCCTGCTGGTCGCGGTCACCTGGCCGCGTCCCGGCCGGGCCGGCACGCGCCGACCCGACCGGGACCTGGTCAGTTCGCCGTGAGGATGTCGGCCAGCGTGTGGGCGCCGACGGTGGCGTCGCGGTCGACGTGGGCCGGGATGCCGGGCACGGTGCCGTGGTTGGTGTGCTGGTGCAGCACCAGCCTTGGATGGCTCCAGCCGGGTTTGCCGGGATCACCGTTGAAGCGGGCGATCCACAGGCCCACGTGCTCGTCGGCCCACTCGTTCGGATGCAGGATGTGGCGCCACGTGTCCAGGTTGGCGTACACCAGCACCCGGTGCACCCCGGTCCGCTTGCGCAGCCGCTGGATGAACTCGGCGACGAACGTGTTGGGCTGGTGTTGCAGCAGGCCCTGCGCCTCCACGTCGAGCATGGGCGCCAGCGAGTCGGGCCGCAGCAGGTCGTGGGTGTTGAGGCTCGCGGTGAACTTCTCCACCTGCGTGTCGACGTCGCCGTTGCGGGCGAAGTGGTAGCCGCCGACGTGGATGCCGGCGCCGCGAGCGCCCGCCACGTGGCCGGAGGCCGCCGGGTCGGCGAACGTGGTCGACTCGGTCAGTTTGACGCTGACGAACGAGATGTTGTTGCCGCGCACGGCGTGCCAGTCGGCGACCTCGTTGTGATGGCTGACGTCGATGCCGAAGACGGTCATGGTGTCACGGGTCCTTTCCGGAGTTCGCTGGTTGTCGTGGGTACACACGTCACCGGTTGGACGGCGACGGTCGGGGTCACACAGGGCGGCGCCGGCCGTTTCGGCGGGCTGCCGCGGTGGGTGGTGAGCAGGACGAGCAGGAGCACGACGGCGGCCACGCACGCGGCGGCCACCGGTAGCGTGCGGCGGGGGCGGGGCCGGGTCGGGACTGGAGCGCGGGCGACGGTGGACCGCGCGGGGAACGGCCGGGCCGACTCGACGGTGAAGCCGTCCTCGTCCCGCAGGAACCGCTCGAACGTCGCCGACGCGGCCGTCCGCGCCGCATCAAGGTCCAGTTCGGACGGTCGGGAAACCGTTCCGGCACAGGTGAATCCGGCGAGCAGCCGCAGCGGCCTGCTGTGCTCGTCACGGAGGCCGGTGGGACAGTCGCACCACACGACGCCGATGTCGCCGTAATCGCGGCGGACGGTCGCGGTGCGGAACGGCGTGCCGTCGGGCAGCGGTCCCGCGACGTCCTCCAGGAAGCCGTAGTCCCGGCGGGCCAACAGGAAGTCCGGTGCCAGCAGCACCGAGTAGCCCCGGGTCCGGCCCCTGGCTACCAGGAACGGCCAGCCCTGCGTTGCGGTGTCGTTCATGTCAGTCGACACCTCCCAACCGGGACGCGGGCAGCCGTGCCTCCAGCAGGCTGACCTGGTGGCGCAGGCCGTGCAGGACCCTGCGGCGCAACTGGACGACCTCGTCCGCGGCGCGTTCGGCCTCGTCCATCGCGGCCATCCGGCGCTCGTCGTACTGGGTGGCGGGCGCGTAGGAGTCCAGGAACAGCGCCAGTCCCGCGTCGGCCAGCCATCCGCCGCCCATGGTGGACAGCAGCACCTTGCCGGTCCGCTGCGCCGCGAACATGCCGACGGCCAGCAGTGCCTCGGCCGGCCGCATCCGCGCCCTGCGCTGTGCCTCCGCCTGCACGGCCGCGCGGGTGTCGCGGTCCAGCGCCATCTCGACCTGCTGCATGACGTCCGGCACCACGGCGGACAGCGGCACGTCGACGTAGCCGGGCTGGAACTCGCCGTCCGGCTTCTTGCGCACCACGCCTTCGCACAGCGTGGCGAAGTCGTGCCCCACGGCGGTCACCGGGATGAGCCGGATGATCCGGCGGGCCGAGTGGATCCGGACCAGGTCGGCGAACCCGTCGACGCCCATCAGGACGTCCCGGACGATGTGCAGCCGGGTGTTCTCGTCGGCGTGCAGTTCGTCCAGCAGGTCCCATTTCGTGATGACGAAGGCGATCGGCGTGCTCGCGGCCAGCATCGAGTTGATCATCGCGTCGAGTGTCGTCTGGAGGATGAACCGCGCCCTGGCGTCCCGCCGGTACGCCTGGAGCACCCGGAGGCCGTCGACGATGCCGATCAGCGCGTCGGCCTGCCGGATCGACTCGATCAGCGACGCCTGCGAGGTGGAGCCCGGCGCGTCCGGGTCGGTGAGCAGTTCGCCCGGGTATTCCAGGTAGCCGATCCGCACCACCGGCACGGCGGCGTCCCGCGTGTGCGCCATGACGCTGAACTCGAACTCGCGCATCTCGTTGCGCAACGTCCCGGCCGGCCAGTCCCGGCCGGTGTCGGACACCTGCTCGTACCACCGGTTCAGCTCGACGAGTTGGTCCTGCGGGACCGTGACGTAGTAGCCGCGGTCCCGTGGCGTGTGCAGCCGCCGGTACATGCTGGTCAGCAGCAGGGTCTTGCCCGAACCCTGGAGGCCCAGCGTGACCACCCGGAACGTCGGCACGGCCGGTGCCGCCGTGGGGTCGGGCCGGGCGGGGGCGCCGCGTCTGCGGCGGATGAACGCCGAGATCAGGTAGCCCAGCACGACGAGGGCAACGGTGACCGCGATTTGGACTGTCATGCCCGACGGACGGCCGGGGTGAGCCCGTTGATACAACCGGCTCTGCGGTCATCAACGTCCCAGGCAGACGAACCCCGCCGCGGCCGCCACTGCGGCCGGATCGTCGCCGGGCACCTCACGCTGGGCGGCGGCCAGCGCGTCGGCAGGGCAGCGACCCTGGGCCAGCGCATGGTGCAGCGCGACCATCAGCGGTGCCGTCTGCGCGTCCGGCACCGGCACCACGGACGCCACCAGCGACGCCGTGCCGCGCCCGAGGAACGTCACGCCCAACCCGAGCAGCTCGTCACCGGCCAGCACCACGGACCGCCCGCTGTCACACGCCGCCAGCACCACGGTGTCCGGTAGGCGCGGCAGGCGTTCCAGGTCGTAGCCGACGAGCGGCCCGTCCGCCAGCAGCAGGCTGGAGAACAGCGGGTTCTGCGCCGACAGGGTGCCGTGCGCGGCCAGGTGCGCCAGGCGTGCGGTCGCCAGCCCGTCGAGCACCACCGCCGTGGTGGCGTCGGACATCGGTGTGGTGCCGTGGATCGACGCGACCTCGGCCGCCTCGACGGTTCCACCGGACAGGCCCGGTCCGGCCGCCACGAGTACGTCGCCGGTCCGGTTCGGCGCGCGGGTGGCGGCTTCGTGCCACGACGTGGCCGACGGCGCCACCGACACCGGACGGCCGGCGCAGGACGGCAGGATCGACCACGGCAGGCTGTGCAGCGCACCGGTCGGCACGACCACCAGCGGCCGGTCGCCGATCTCCGGCAGCGGCCGCAGCAGCAGTTCGTCCAGGCGGGCCGCCGTCGCGCGCAGCAGCGTGGCCGCGGCGGCCTTCGAGTCGGGGCGGACGCCGGGGCGGGCCATCCGGTGCAGCGCGAACGGCAGGCGGTCCAGCAGGGCGGTCACGTCGGTCGCCGTGCCCAGTGGACGCCACCGCAACCGGCGTCCGGCCAGCGTCAGCGCGTGCAGCACGCCGTCCCACTGCACGTACTGCACCAGCACCCGGCCGGCCAGCGCCGCCCGCAACGCGGTGAGCGACACCGGATCGGCGTGGTCGGCACCGGTGCCGTCGCCGTGGATCCGGCAGTGGTCGCGCACCTGGCGTTCCAATGCCGCCAGCCGGCCGGGCGGGCCGTGCGCCGCCTCCCTGACCCGCACGAGCAGTTCGGCCAGCACCGGATCGTCCGGCGGGCGGACCGGGCGGAACAGCAGTGTGCGTGCCCGGCCGCGTTCCGCCCACTCGAAGATCCGCGCCACCCGCCCGGTTCGCACCGCCGTGCGCAGGCCGAGTTCGGTCAGGTCGCGGCGGTGCGCCGCGGAGTGCACCCGCAGGTCGGTCGCGCCGAGCGACGCCGCATGCTCGTCGACTACCCGAAGACCCGCCTTCAAAGCGGCGACCGCGCCGCGCGTGCCGTCGCT
>DATEPR010000659.1:0-8329 GCA_035273045.1 Pseudonocardiaceae bacterium
TCCGCGTCAGTGCGGGCCGCTGAGGAGGCGGCCAGCATCGGCGCGCCCGCGGAGTCGTTGCGGCACACCGAACAGGCGCTGAAACTGTGGGACGCGGTACCGCCGGAGGAGCGTCCGGTCGGCGTCGACGAGGCCGCCCTGCTGCGGCAGGCCAGCTACCAGGCGGCCACGTCCGGCGAACCGGAACGGTCGGTCGCCTACGCCAAGTCCGCTGTGGACAGGTTCGCGAAAGTCGAGGAACCCGAACTGGCCGCGCAGTCCTACCGGCGGCTGGCCCAGGCGCTGATCAACATGGACGGCCGGGGCGCCGAGGCACGCGAGGCCATCGAGAACGCCTGGCGCCTGGTCGCCGACCGCCCACCCACCTACACCCGAGCCTGGGTGCAGGCCGTGCTCGCCACGGCGTTGCGGCGCAGCGACCCGGCCGCGGCCCGGCAGTCCGCGCAGAACGCGATCTCCGACGCCCGCGCCGTGCGCGCCCTGGGCGCCGAGGCGGACGCGCTGGTCACGCTGGGCATGTTGGACGAGTACGACGGCGCACCGGAGGGCGCCGACCGGCACCTGCGCGCGGCCATCCGCACCGCCGGCCAGGTCGAGGCGTTCAGCACCGAACTGCGTGCCCGCTACTTCCTCGGCCTGCACTTCTTCGACCGGGGCGAACTGGCGGACGCGGTCGTCGAACTGGACCAGGCGGCGGCGCGGGCCAAGGCCAACGGCCTGACCTGGAGCAGCTTCGGCGTGGAGATCCGGGTCCTGCGGGCGGTCGCCAAGTACATGACGGGCGACTGGGACGGCAGCGAGGCGTCTGCCGAACCGCCCGGTCGCCGCGTGTCCGACACCGTGCTGGCCCGGCTGGCCGCGGTGAGCGCCTTCCCGATGGTCGGCAGGGGCCGCTTCGACGACGCCGAGAAGCTGTTCGCCGACCTGCGGCCGCACTGGCACCGGGAGACCGAGATCGCGATGTTCAACGGGTACGCCGAGACCGAACTCGCGTTGTGGCGCAACCGTCCCGAGCACGCCGCCTCGGTCGTCCGGGACGTCACCGAGTGGCTGAACAAGGCCGGCTGGGAGTGGGCGCTCGGGCAGGTGCGGCTGGCCGGGTGGGGCATCGCGGCCCAGGTCGAACTGGCCCGCAAGGCGCGGCGGGAGCGAGACGCCGCCGCGGAACTGTCCGCCGTCACCGAAGGCGAACGCCTGGCCGCCGCCGCCGAGGAGGTCGCCGCCGGCAGCCGGCCATGGACCGGCGTCCTCGGTCCGGAGGGCGCGGCGTGGCTGGCGATGGTCCACGCCGAGCGGTCCCGGCTGACGTCCGCCGGCGATCCCGACCTGTGGCGCAAGGCGGTCGACGCCTTCGGCTACGGCAGTGTCTACGAGCAGGCGCTGGCCAGGCTGCGGCTGGCCGAGGCGTTGCTCGCGGTCGACGACCGGGCGGGCGCCACCGACGCCCTGGCGGCCGTCGCCGAGACCACCACCGCGCTGGGTGCCCGCCCGATGGCGAAGGCCGCCGCGGACCTGGCTCGGCGTGGCCGGCTGACCGTGCCCGGCCTGGCGCCGCAACGCGAGCAGGTCGATCCGTTCACTCCTCGGGAGCGCGCCGTGCTGGCGCTGGTGGCGCTGGGCCGGACCAACCGCGAGGTCGGCCAGGAGTTGTACATCAGCGAGAAGACGGTCAGCGTGCACCTGTCCCGGATCATGGCCAAGCTGGGCGCGAGCCGGCGGGCCGAGGCGGTGGCGGCGGCGTACGAGCGTGGCCTGCTGGAACCGGCCGGCGGCGACTGAACCTGGCTCAGTCGGGCGGCTCGTCGACGGCCGGGACGGTGTCGTGCGTGCGGCGGGGCATCGGCCGGCGGGCACCGAGTTCGTGCTGGATGTCGGCCAGCCGGCGTTCGATGCTGGCGAGGCGTTCGTCGTCCCGGTTGCGCGCGGCGACGCGGGCCAGCACCAGACTGGCGCCGGACAGGCCGGCCGCGATCACGGCGCCGGTCAGATGCCACGTCGGGCTGTTGCCGGTGCAGTCGAACACGGTGCTGAACCGGGCCGACGAGCACGTCACGAACGGGATGCCGGCCAGCGCGATGCTCGCCGCGGCCACCCCGCCGAGCAGCGCGGAACCGAAGGTGCGCATCAGGTCGAAGGCCGCGTTGCCGGCGCCGAGCGCACCCGCGAGGTACAGCACCGGGACCGGTCCGGGGAAGCCCGCGAACGCGGCACCGCCCAGCAACGACACGCAGATCACCACCTGCGCGATGGCGATGGTGCGATCCGGCCTGGCCAGCATGGGTTTCGACCCTAGTCGCCCGGCATCGCGAAGGCAGCGTCAGCCGGGCGCGTGTCAGGCCGAATCGGGTGGTTCGGAGAGCACCGGCGGCTGGAACACCGGCAACGCGGGCGGCCCGACTGGGTGAGTGCGGCGCCGGGTCGCCGTGCGGCGGAGGTGGACGAGTCCGGCCAGTGTCGTCACGCCACCGGCCAGCGCGAGCACGCCGGCGGCCAGCACCAGCCAGAAACCGGCGCCGATGGTCCAGTACAGCGTGAGACTCGGCCCGGCCGTCACGGCGTCCACGTCGGCGGACACCACGAGTCCGACGGTCCAGACCGTGCCGACCAGCAGTCCCGCCGACCCGATCGCCAGTGACCGGGCCAGCGGGCCGACGTGCAGCGCCAGCAGCACACCCGCGGCGACGGCGAGCGCGCCCGCCACGACCAGCGGGATGCCGAAGCGCGGGGCGTGGAAGTAGAGCGCCTCGGTGAAACTGCCGCCCTGGACCAGCCGCCACGACGTGTAGGTGAGTGTGAGGGTCGCCGCGCCGGCCCGCTCGAACTCCTCCTCCAGCGTGCCGAAGGACCCGCCGACGGCCAAGCCGCCCGCGGCCACCAGCAGCAGTGCGAGCGGTCGTGGCTGGATCGTCACACCGAGAATCGTGACATGGTCGACCGGAATTCACAGTAGTTCGCGCAGCATGTGATCAGCTTCTCCGCCCGCACACGTCACGTCCGGCCGTCCCGGCCCTTATATCGACAGGGCTGGTCGGTCCGAGCGAGGGCCGGGCCGACCAGCCGCCTACTCCAGGAGTTGGGTCGCGATCCGCTTCCACTCGTCCAGCAGGTGGTTGCGGCGGGCCTCGTCGCCGCCGATCATCGCGTCCATCGCCAGGCCCCGGGTCAGGTTCAGGGTCAGCCAGAACAGGGTGTCCATCTGCTCGGTCGGCACGTCGTGCCAGGCGAGCTCGCGGTACAGGTCGTAGGTGGCGCGGCCGAGCGCGCGGTCCACCGGCAGCATGGCACCGCCGAGTTCCGGGTCGGTGCGGGCGGCCACCCACAGTTCCATCGCCGCGGTGGACAGCGTGCCGGAGAACGACTGCCACAGCAGGTCGATGCCCTTGGCGACGCGGTCCGGGTCGTCGGCCAGCCGGTGCACGGCGTCCATGACCTGGTCGCGCAGCTTGGTGACCAGGTACTCCAGGGCGTGGGCCATCATCTCGGCCTTGGTGGCGAAGTGGTGCTGCTGGGCGCCGCGGGACAGGCCGGCGCGCTTGCAGATCTCGTTCACCGACGTGCCCGCGTAGCCCAGTTCGAGCAGGCACTCGATGGTGGCCTCGAACAGCAGGGCGCGCGTGTGCTCGCTGCGTTCCGCCTGTGTGCGGTGCATCAGCGCACTTTACTTACATTCCGGGTTGCAGGTAAATTCCAACCGGAAGGTAACCGCGCGCCGACCGCCAGGAGGCACACTCGTGTCCAGCCAAGCCACCCGCCGGTCCGCCTGGATGACCGACGACCTGTCCGCCTTCCGTGAACTCGCCAGATCGTTCGCCGAGAAGGAACTCGCGCCCAACCAGGACCGGTGGATCGAGCAGCATCACGTCGACCGTGACCTGTGGCGCAAGGCGGGCGAGGTCGGCCTGCTGTGCCTGTCCATCCCGGAGGAGTACGGCGGCGGTGGTGGCTCTTTCGCGCACGAGGTCGTGCTGATGGAGGAGCAGATGCGGGTCGGCGACAGCTGTTGGGGCGTCAGCCTGCACAACGGCATCGTCGCGCCCTACGTGTTGGCGTACGGCACCGAGGAACAGCGCAAGTCGTGGCTGCCGAAGCTGGCCAGCGGCGAGTGGGTCGGCGCCATCGCGATGACCGAGCCGGGCACCGGCTCCGACCTGCAGGGCATCACCACCAGGGCGGTCCGCCAGGGCGACGACTACATCCTCAACGGCGCCAAGACGTTCATCACCAACGGTGGCCAGGCCGACGTCGTGATCGTCGCGGTCAAGACGGACGCCGACCAGGGCGCCCACGGCGTGTCGCTGCTGGTCGTCGAGGCGGACTCACCCGGTTTCCGCCGTGGCCGGATCCTGGACAAGGTCGGGTTGAAAGGCCAGGACACGGCCGAGTTGTTCTTCGACGACGTGCGCGTGCCGGCCACCAACCTGCTCGGCGGCGCCGAAGGCCAGGGTTTCGTGCAACTCATGCAGCAACTGCCGCAGGAAAGGCTGATCATCGCCATTTCCTCGGTGTGCGCGATGGAATTCGCGGTCGAGGAGACACTGCGGTACACCAAGGAGCGGTCCGCGTTCGGCCGCCAGGTCTTCAATTTCCAGAACACCCGGTTCACGCTGGCCGAATGCGCCACGGAGGCCAAGGTCTGCCGAGCGTTCCTTGACCAGTGCATCGAGTCGCACCTGCGCGGTGAACTGGACGTGCCGACGGCCGCGATGGCGAAATGGTGGTGCAGCGACCGGGCGTGCCGTGTCGTCGACGAATGTGTCCAGCTGCACGGCGGATACGGTTACATGAACGAGTACCCGATCGCGCGGGCCTGGACGGACGTTCGGGTGCAGCGCATTTACGGTGGCACGAACGAGATCATGAAGGAAATCATTTCCCGCACGCTGTGAGGTTCTGTGGTGAGTGGACCCCTGGCCGGCCTTCGGGTGGTCGAGATGGCGGGCCTGGCCCCCGCGCCGTTCGCGTGCACGGTGCTGGCGGACCTCGGTGCCGACGTCGTGCGGGTGGACCGGGCACGGGCCGGCGCGGACGTTTTCGCGGTACGCGATGATCCGCTGGCCAGGAGCCGGCGGTCGATCGGTGTGGACGTGAAATCGGCCGGTGGCCTGGATGTGGTGCTGCGCTTGGTGGACCGGGCGGACGTGTTCGTCGAGGGATATCGGCCGGGAGTAGCGGAACGGATGGGATTGGGTCCCTCGGTGTGCCTGGCCCGAAATCCCCGGTTGGTCTACGGGCGGATGACGGGCTGGGGCCAGGAAGGACCGATGGCGCCGACGGCCGGGCACGACATCAATTACATCGGAATTGCCGGTGCGCTGGAGGGAATTGGTCGGCGTGGCGAACGGCCGGTGCCGCCGTTGAACCTGGTGGGCGATTTCGGCGGCGGGGGATTGTTGTTGGCGACGGGAATCATGGCCGCGTTGTACGAGCGGGGCGTTTCCGGGCGCGGTCAGGTGGTGGATGCCGCGATGGTGGACGGTGCGGCGTTGTTGACGACGCAGTTGCACGGATTGCGGGCGGCCGGCTTGTGGAATGGTGGGCGCGGCGAGAACTTGTTGGACGGCGGGGCGCCGTTCTACGACACGTACCGGGCGGCGGACGGGCGGTACGTGGCGGTGGGGGCGATCGAGGAGCGATTCTGGCTGGCGTTGCTGGGAGTGTTGGGACTGGATGCGGCTTCGCTGCCGGACCGGATGAACCAGGCCAACTGGCCGGCACTACGTGAGGTGCTGGCGGCGCGGATAGCCAGCCGACCGCGGGACGAGTGGGCGACACTGGCGGAGGGCACGGACGCCTGCCTGACCCCGGTCCTCACGCCGTGGGAAGCGCCGGACCACGCGCAGAACAAGTCGAGGGGAACATTCGTGGAGGTGGGCGGCCTGCCCCAACCGGCGCCCGCTCCCCGGTTCGACCGGACCCCGGCCGCGACCCCGACGCCGCCGCCTCAGCCGGGGGCGGACACGGCGGAGGTGCTGGCGGAGTTGGGGTTGAGCGAGGCGGAGATCGATTCGCTGAGGGCTGATGGCGCGGTGAGTTGACCGATCAGCGGACGACACGCGCGGCGGGTTGCGGGCCTTGACTTTGGCCGGCGGATGAGTTGGCCGTTCGGTGGACGACACGTGCTGAGGTTGTTGCGTGGGTTGGCTGTGGAGGGTGGGTTCGGGTGGTCGGTTCGTGAGCTGGCCGTTGAGGGGGCGACATGCGCTGAAGTTGTGGGATGACTGCGGACGGTGGTTCAGATGGTCGGTTTGTGAGACGGCCATCGAGTGGACGACACGCGCGGGCTGTCTGGCGTGGTGTTGGGCGATGAGCATTTGGCTATTGGCGTGGTGGTGGGCTCGTGACTTGGCCGCTGGGGGCGACGCGCGGGTGCGGTTGCCGGGTGGTCCAGTTGGCGGTCTCTTCGTTGTTGGTCGCGGTGGGTGGGCTCGGGTTGGCCGTTGGAGGGACGACACGCGGGTTGATGGCTTGTTGGTCGGTGGGTGGCGGTGTGCTGGGTGGCTGTTTGGTGGTGCACTGGTGTGACTGTGCGTGATGCTTGGCCTGCGTCATGAGTCGGGTTGGCAGGTCGTTTCGGTTGGTGGGGCGACATTGGGTCACTGTTGGAGCAGGGGTTCAGCCTTCTGTGTTCCGCTCGCCGAGACGTCCGACACGCTGTGCGCACGGTGAGGGTCCTCGCGTCATTGGATCACGTTCCAGTACCGTTACCCCCGATCGACCACGGACAAAGGGCTGGCGCCGACCAGTGGTGCACACCGGCCAACCGCGTGTTTCCCTGGCCAAGCCGCACCCGTCCGGGGCACGATGTGACTCGATGGCGGGGGTGACGACCGTGGGCGCGGTGTTCATCCATCCGCCCAGGTAGTGGGACGGAGCATGGACTGGTGAACGCGAAGAAGCTCATCGTTCTGGTTGTGGTCGCGTTCGTGCTGTTCTTCTTGATCACCCAGCCGACCGAGTCCGCCGGCGTGGTCGACACGGTGCTCAACTGGCTGAAGAACGGCGCAGAGTCGATCATCACGTTTGTCCGTTCGCTGTTCACCTGAACCACCCGAGCGAGCACGTGACCGGCCGCCCAGCAGCACCGCTTGGCCGGACGCTGTGTCCACAACCGACTCCATCACGTTCGGTGACGACACGTCCGTGCAGGCCTGCCCCGTTGGACCGTCCGGGTGGAATGTTGCACATAACGCGCTGGTAACGGGCTTGGTCGACAACTCAGGTCTAGCGGACTGTCGGGGTCACGTCATACGGTGCGCGCATCAACTGATCATCAGCCCGCCGAGGAGGCATGGATGGTCGAGGACCACGGGGTCGACGAGCTGATCCACCAGTGGACCGTGGAGCGGTCCCAGGATGTCGAACTCACCGAGGCGAGCCGGCTCGCGTCTGCCTGGCTGGCCGAGTCCGGCACGATGCCCGGCATTCCCGGCCAGCGTGGCCGCGCCGGCACCGGCAGCCTGCTCTCGGTCGAGTCGGCCGACCCGGCCTACGTCGCCGCGATGCGCGACCGGCTCCCGGGCGTCCCGGAGGATCTGCTCGCCAGCGCTGCCACCTGCTGGCAGCTCGTCGGCAGCATCGCCGACGCGGAGAAGTGGTGGGACGCCGGTCTGTCCCCGCTCGACCAGCGCGCGCTCGACTACCGCGCCGCCGGCCTGAGCCCCGCCGACCTCTCCCGGCACCTCGGTCCGTACACCGTGCTCGAACACCTGCGCCGCGGCAGCTCCCCGGCGTGGTGCGTCGCCCGCCTCCGCCGCCAGCGCCGGGACGGAGTCGCCTGACACCGGCCCGACCACCGCCACGATCGCCTACCGGGACGTAACTTCCCGGTGGGCGACTCGTTGAACCGGTGACGTTGTTCCGGCCGGACCCGCAGGGTCGGCATGATCCTGAGGCAGCACGTGTCCACACTCACCCTGAGCCGCAGGCTCGCCGCCGTCGTCATGGTGCTCGCGGTCGGTGCGGGTGGCGTGTGGTTGCTGGCCAGGGCCACCACCCCGAAACCGGGCCTCACCGCGGCCGACATCCCCGCCCTGCAGGTCGCCGCCGCCAACGTGGCCCCCGGGTCCGCCGTGCCGGTCAGCCTGACCGCGGCGGACGTGCCCCGCGCGGCGCCGACGTCGCTGGACGAGTGGGCCGGCCGGGTCACCGAGGCCACCGGCATTCCGGTGCCCGCGCTGCGGGCCTACGGCAACGCCGAACTCGCCATGCGCGCGACCGAACCGCACTGCCGGTTGTCCTGGGCGACGCTCGCCGGCATCGGCAGGGTCGAGTCCGACCACGGTGACTTCGGCGGCGCCCACCTGCTGGCCAACGGTGAGGAGTCGCGGCC
>DATEPR010000660.1:0-6951 GCA_035273045.1 Pseudonocardiaceae bacterium
CGGTGTGCTCGCCGGCGCGCTGGTCGCGGCCGGCTGGTCGCCGCTGCGGCATTTCGTCGTCGTGGCCGGGCTCGGCGTCGTCGTGGCCGTAGCGGTGACCAGGGACATGCCCGGCGTGCGGCCGGCGCCCGCCGGTGACCGGCCGAAACAGCGGGCGGCCAGGACGCTGCCGCCGATCCGCCGGCCGGTGCTGTGGCTGATGGCCGGGATCATGCTCTGCTCGGCCATTGCCGAGGGCGCCAGCGGTGACTGGTCGGCGCTGTTCCTGGTGCGGGAGCGGGCCGTCACGCAGTCGGCGGCCACGGTCGGCTTCGCCTGCTTCAACGTCGCCATGGCCGTGGCCCGGCTGCTCGGCGAGCGGTGGGAACGCCGCTGGGGTCCGTACCGGCTGCTCGGCGGCGGCGCGGCGGTCGCGGCCGTGGGCATGTTCGCCGTCGTCCTGGCGCCGTGGGTGCCGGTGAGCTACGTCGGCTTCGCGCTGGTCGGCATGGGTCTGGCGTTCTCGTTCCCGGTCACCATCGGCCTGGCCGGAGCCGCCGGACGCCGGGCCGACGGCTCCGGCGGCGAGCGGGAGATCGGCTTCGTCACCACGATCGCGTACAGCGGCTTCCTGGCCGGCCCGCCGGTGATCGGCGCGATCGCCCAGGCCACGGACATCGCCGTGGGCCTGGGCGTCGTCGGCCTGGTGGTCGCGCTGATCGTGCCGATGGTCGTGCTGACGCGCGGGGCGCGGGACCGCGAACTGCTACAGCGGCCGCCGGAAACCGCGTACGGCCAGCACGGACCCGATGATCGCCAGCCCGGCGCTGGTGGCCAGGGCCGCGATCGCGCCGGTGCCGACGGGCATGCTCAGCGCGAGGTTCCGTGACGCGTTCACCGCGTACGTCATCGGGTTGACGTGGGCCACCGCCCGCAACCAGCCGGGCAGCCCGCTGATCGGCACGTAGGCGCTGGACGCGAACATCAGCGGGAACATCAGCAGGAACCCGACCATCTGCATCACCTCGGCGTTGCGCAGCCACGCGCCCGCCGCGATGAAGATCCAGCCCAGCCCCCAGCCGACCACCAGGCCCAGCGCCCACGCCGCGACCACGCCCACGAAACCGCCGGCCGGCGCGAAGCCGAACAGCAGGGCCGCGAAGACCAGCATCATGACCAGTTGGATCCCGGTGCGGACCACGTCGGACAGGCTGCGCGCGACCAGCACCGAACCCAGCCGGATGGGCAGCGACCGGAACCGGGCCAGCACGCCGTTCTTCATGTCGGTCACCAGGCCGACACCGGACTGCACGGCCGAACCCATCGCGGTGTTCACCAGGATCGCCGGCATCAGGTAGTCGATGTAGCTGACACCGGCGGGAAAGCCCGGCGTGCGGGCGATGCTGGAGAAGATCTGGCTGAACAGCACCAGCATCACCAGCGGCTGCAACAGGCTGAAGACCACCATCCGTGGGTCGCGGACGATCGCCCGCAGCGACCGTCCAGTCAGGACGACGATCTGCGTGGCGACGTTGGTGCCACGCCAGGGTCGGACCGGGACGGGTTCGTCCACGCCACCGGTTCGGGGATTTGCGACTGCCGTGGTCATGGGAACTCCCGGGAGTGTCAGGCCGCGACGGGCGCGTGCGCGAGGGTGAGGTAGACGTCGTCCAGGGTCGGTTCGGTGAGGGCCAGTTCGGCCACCTCGATGGAGACCTGGTCCAGGGCGCGGACCACGACGGCGAGTTCGGCGGACCTGTCCACCGGCGTGATCAGGGCGTGCCGCTCGCCGTCCAGCACCGGGTGCATCCCGGCACGTTCCAGCGCGTCGACGGCGGCGGTGGCGTCCCCGGAGTCGGCCAGCGTCACCACGACGGTGCGCTTGCCGACCTGGGCCTTCAGCTCGGCCGCGGTCCCGGACGCGACGACCCTGCCCCGCGACAGCACCGTGATCGAGTCGGCCAGCCGGTCGGCCTCGTCCAGGTACTGGGTGGTGAGCAGGACCGTCGTGCCGTCACCGACGAGCGTCTGCACGATGTCCCACATGCCCAGCCGGCTCTCCGGGTCCAAACCGGTGGTCGGCTCGTCCAGGAAGATCACGTCGGGCCGGCCGACCAGGCTGGCGGCCAGGTCGAGACGGCGGCGCATACCGCCGGAGTAGGTGCGGGCAGCGCGCCGGGCCGCGTCGGTGAGGCCGAAGATCTCCAGCAGTTCCGCACCGCGTGTCCTGGCTTCCTGCCTGCTGGCGCCGAGCAGCCTGGCGATCAGCACCAGGTTGTCCAATCCGGACAGTTGTTCGTCGACGGCGGCGAACTGGCCGGTCAGCCCGATCCGGCCGCGCACGTGGTGGCCCTGGGTGACCACGTCGAACCCGGCGACCCGAGCCGATCCGCCGGTGGGCGGCAGCATCGTGGTCAGCACGTTCACCAGCGTCGTCTTGCCGGCGCCGTTGTGGCCGAGCAGGCCGAGCACCGAGCCGCGCGGCACGGCGACGCTCACCTCGTCCAGCGCGGTCACCGAGCCGAACGTCTTGCTGACCCGGTCCGCTTCGATCATCAGTTCTGTCATGACTTCCCCCCATCTGGTTGGCGCAGCACGCCGTGCAGGAACAGGTCGACGAGTTCGTCCAGATCGGCGCCCGAGTCGCCCAGTCCCTCCGACTGCAGGCGGTTGCTGAACACGGAGCCGAGCAGCAGCCGGGCGGCCAGGTCGGTAGGCACCCGCAGGTCGTCGGCGTCGAACAGGCCGGCGATGGCCGACGAGATGCGGACCATGGCCGTGGGCGGCCCGTCGAACCGCTTCTCGCCCGACCGCGGGTCGACCCCGGCGCTGCGCAGGGCGACCATCACCGACCACAACCGGGTCTGGTAGTCGGCCACCGACCGCACCGCCGCCGTGAGCCGCTCGACCAGCGGCAGCGACCGGTCGATCCGCCGGATCTCGGCGACCTCGGCCTCCGACTCCAGCACCGCGTACAGGCAGGCCACGAACAATTCCTGCTTGTCCCGGAACGCGCGGAACAGCGTGCCCTCGGCGATCCCGGCGGCCGCGGCGATCTCGCTGGTCTTCACGTTGCCGCCCTGCTCGATCAGCATCGGCACGGCGACGGCCACGATGGCGGCCCGGCGTTCCTCGACCGTCATGGCGGGCGCCCGGCCGGACCCGCCTCGGGCGGCCCGGCGCTGCTCACGTTGCCGTTCCAGCAGTTGCCTGGCCTGTTCCCGCCGCTGGTCGGCGGGCGCCGTGAGCACCTGCTGCCGCTCGGCGCGGTGCCGCGTCCTGCGCTCCCTCGGCGTCTCCTCCGTCACCGGACCAGCGTATGAGTGAGGACTCACTCATGTCAACGAGTGAGAGCTCACTCACTCGTGCGCTCAGGGAAGCTCAGACCGGGACGGCGATGTGGGCGACCGTGCCGCCGCCGGCCCGCCTGCTCAGCCACGCCCGCCCACCGTGCGAGTGCACGACCTGCCGCACGATCGCCAGGCCCAAGCCGGAACCCGGCATCGAGCGGGCGTCATCGGTGCGGTGGAACCGCTCGAACACGCGCTCCAGATCGGCCTCCGGCACGCCAGGCCCGCTGTCGGTCACGGTGATCGACGCCAACCCGGCCAGCCGCTGCACGTCCACGTACACCGGCTCGCCCGGCGGGTTCCACTTCGCCGCGTTGTCCAGCAGGTTCAACACGGCCCGCTCCAGGCTGCTGCGCTTGCCGATCACCGGCACCGACTGCTCGGTCAGCGCGAACGTCACGTCCGGTGTCCTGGCCCGCGCCCGGACCACCGCGGCCCGCACCACGTCCGCCAGGTCCAGCTCGGTGATCTCCTCGCCGTAACCGGGATCGCGGGCGACGTCCACGACCTCCTCGATGAGCTGGTCCAACTCGCCCATCTGGGCCTCGATGTCGGTGAGCAGCTTCTGCCGGTCCGACTCGGACAACTGGCGCTCCGGGTTCCGCTCGGCGCGCAGCAGCAGATTCACGTTGGTGCGCAGGCTGGTCAGCGGAGTGGCCAGCTCGTGACTGGCGTCGTCGACGAGTTGCCGCTGCGCCTCCCGGGATGCGCCCAGCGCGGTCAGCATGTGGTTCACGCTCGCCGCGACACTCGCCACCTCGGCCGGTTCCCGTTGCGAGATCGGCACGGCGGCGTTCAGGTCCTGCGTGGCCGCGACGTGGGCCGCCGCCCCGGCGACCCGGTGCACCGGTTGCAGCCCGGCCACCGTCAGGCCGTAGCCCAGTGCGGCGGCCACCACGATCGCCACGGCGTCCGCGCCGATCAGCAGCACGGCGAAGTGGGTCAGCGTGTTGTCCTGGTCGGTCAGGTCGGCGGCGAGTTGCACCGCGTCACCGCGCACCGAGTGCTCGGTGATCATCATGTAGTGCACCTTGCGGATGTACACGTCGCGGTACACCGGCGGCGAGTCGCCCAGCGCCACGGCCACGTCGGCCCCGGTGACCGGCAGGGACACCGACTGGAACCTCGGCTGCCTGCTGTGCCCGCTCGGCTCCACGACGCCGAACAGCGTGCTCACGTCCGGCCGCACCCAGGCCGGCGGCGACGCCAGCTTCGTCGGGTCGAAGTGCTGGGCCACCTGGTCGGCCTGCTGGCTCAGGTCGCCGGCCACCTCGTTGCGCATCTCCAGGCGCAGCAGCAGCCACGCGGCGACGGACACGCCGAGCACCGCGACGGCGACGGCCGCGGCGGACAGAGTGGTCAGCCGCCTGCGGAGCGTCGGCCGCCTCATCGCGTCCCCCGGCGACCAGCCATGGCTACTCCGTCTCGCGCATCACATAACCAACCCCGCGCACAGTGTGCACCAGCCGGGGCTCGCCTTCGGCCTCCAGTTTCCGGCGGAGATAGCCGATGTAGACGTCCAGGCTGTTGGACCGGGTACCGAAGTCGTAACCCCACACCTCGGTGAACAGCACCGAGCGGGTCACCACCCGGTTGGCGCTGCGCAGCAGCACCGCGAGCAGTTCGAACTCGGTCCTGGTCAGGTCCACCACCCGGTCGCTGCGGGTCACCGTCCGGTTCACCGGGTCCAGCCGCAGGTCGGCGAAGGTCAGCGGGTCACGCTCCAGCGGATCGGCCGGATCCGCCCTGCGCAGCAGCGCCCGCACCCTGGCCAGCAGTTCTTCCAGGGCGAACGGCTTCACCAGGTAGTCGTCGGCGCCCGCGTCCAGGCCGGCCACGCGGTCGCCCACGTTGCGCCGCGCGGTGAGCATCAGCACCGGCACCCGGTCCCCGGTGATGCGCAGCCGCCGGCACGCCTCCAACCCGTCGATGCCCGGCATCATCACGTCCAGCACGACCACGTCCGGCCGCTTGGTCCGCACCGCGTCCAGCGCGGACTGGCCGTCGGCGGCGGTGTCCACCTGGTAGCCCTCGAAACGCAGGCTCCTGCCGATGGACTCGCGGACCGCCGGTTCGTCATCGACCACCAAGACTCGCACGACACCATCCTCACCCGAGCGGGCAGCGAGGCCGGAGCCCCTATCACGGGCCACCGACCGTTTCGTGTCGATTGTGCGATTGCGCGGGTGGGTTGTGCACATCGGCAGCCGTTGTCCACAGGCCGGTGGCCGGCTCCTGACAAGCCCACTGAGCTGCGCCAACCTGAACCCCGTCGGCAGGGCCGGCACTCCCAGCGAACATCAAGGACATTGCCAGGCGGCGCACAGCGGCCGCGGGGAACGGAGGGGTTGGACATGGACAACGTCGTGGTCGGCAACCTGTGCAAGGACCCGATCCTGTGGCAGCCGCGCCGCGGTGGCCAGCCGGTGGCGAGGCTGACGGTCGCGGTGAACATACGGCGGCGGATCGGCGACGACTACATAGAACGCCCGCCGGTCTTCCACCGGGTGGTCTGTTTCGGACCACTGGCGGAGAACGTCAGCAACAGCCTGCGCAAGGGCATGGAGGTGCTGGCGGTGGGCGAGTGGGTCGACGACAGCTATTCGGACGAACACGGCCAACGCCGGGTCCAGGTCGCCATGGAGGCCAGAGCCATAGGCCCAGCCCTCCGCAGAGCGACGGCGATCGTCCACCGAACCGAACGCAAACCGGACGACCAACTCACGCTGCCCGCTGCGGCTGGCGACACACCGGCCCCCGACGCCGCCGTCGCACCGGCTCCGCTCACGCCGGCCGAAGCCACCGCCGTCCCGGCCGCGGTGGGAGGTGGTTGACGAGGCACTCGCCGAGCAACCGTCGTCGCCCGGCCGGCTGCCCCGCCACCGCAGGCGCCCGGTCGTCCTGCCCGTCACCGCTGGAGTGCCGGCCGCGGTTATCGCGGGCACGTGCTGGCCCGGCGGTTGCCGGCGGCTGTCGCGGATTTCCGGCGGTCGCTGCGGGCGTCGCCGTCGCGGCTGTCGTGGGCGTCTGGTGGTTCGGCAGGCGTGGCGGTTGCGTGGGCAGCGGCGGATGTCCGGAGGTGACTGCGGGCTTCCCGACTGCGGTTGTCGTTGTGCGGCGGTCGCTGCGGGTGTGCCGGCGGCGGCAACGGTCGCCGGAGCCTCCCGGGTCGTGCGCCACAGCCGTCCCGTGGCGGCTGTGGTGATCGGCTGCCGGCGCGGATCGGCAGCCGGCGCCATGGCGTCGCGGACCAACGTGGCCAGTCCTGTCCCGATCCATGATCGTGCACGGCATCCCACCGGTCCGGTCCGGGCCGTCGCGGCACGCACCGACGTCACCCGGGCCTGAGCTGGGCACCTGCCAGGACCGTCACCCACAGGCACCACAACCAGCCCACCCCGCACCCCAGACAGGAGGTGGTCAGAAGGGATTCGAGGCAACCGAAGTACGGGGCACCACGTCGCGCATCTACGATCGCGCACATGGCCGAGTTCATCTACACCATGAAGAAGGTGCGCAAGGCGCACGGGGACAAGGTCATCCTGGATGACGTCACCATCCAGTTCTTCCCCGGTGCCAAGATCGGCGTCGTCGGCCCGAACGGGGCCGGCAAGTCGAGCGT
>DATEPR010000661.1:0-8336 GCA_035273045.1 Pseudonocardiaceae bacterium
GGCGTCGCCGTAGGGGTGGTCGAGCGTGTCCACCCGGCAGGTGATGCCGGCCGTGGCGGCCGCTCGTTCGATCGAGCGCACGTACCACGCGGTCGCCTCGTCATCGGTGGGCACGACCACGGCGAGGGTGGGTCTGGTTCCGGCGGCGGTCAGGGCGGCCACCGTGGCGGTGACCTCGGCGGCGTCCGGTTCCAACCCAAGGCCAGCGCCGCCAGCACCGACTGCGCGGGCCACGCCTACGGCGACACGGCCGTCTGGCTGGCCGGGCACCCGTGCACCCGGCTGGTCAGGAGCCTCTACCAGACCGAGGCCGACGGCAGGCAGGCCGCGGTCGCGCTCGCCGTGCTCACGTTCGCCGACCAGTCGACGGCCACCGCGTTCGCCGGCGTGGCGAACACCCCGGGCTCCGGCGGGATCACCGACCTGGTCCAGGACGGCCGGGGCTGGGTGGGCGGACCCAGGTCGTTCGACAACGCCGCGTACGGCGTGACCGTGCGGGACACGACGGTCCGGCTGACCGAGGTCGTCTGGGCCACCGGCCCGTCGAACCCGCAGGACGCCGCGCTGCGGAGGCTCGCCGGAATCTCGGCCGGGTTGCCCGGAAACCAGTGACTCGTGGGCCGTGCCCACGGTCCGGCCTGCCTATGCTGCACCCGTGACGGCCCACACGTTCCCCGAGCCGCTGCTGGAATCGCCCAGCTACGTGATGTTCCAGTTGCTCAGGGAGTCTCGCCGGCTGATCGTGTCGGTCGGCGAGCACGGGCTGCGCCTGCCGCACCTGGGAGTGCTCAGTTCGCTCGCCGAGTTCGGGCCGTCCGCACAGCGCGACCTGTCCGCGCGGCTGCGCATCGACGCCAGCGACCTGGTTTCCGTGCTGGACAACCTGGAACGCGACGGGCTGGTGCGTCGGGAACGCGACGAGCGCGACCGCCGCCGTTACGCCGTGACACTCACCCCGAAGGGCAGGACCCGGCTGGCGCAGCGGCTGGCCGCGACCCGCGAGATGGACGACCGGCTGCTCGGCGCACTGACCGAGGCGGAGCGCGCGCAGCTGCACAGCCTGCTGGTCCGGGTCTACGCCCACCACGATCCGGAGCGGCTGCCGCCCACCTACCGGGCCACCGGACATTAGGGTGGACGTGGTGGCACATCGGCGAGAGAGGACGGACGCGTGGGTGAGATCAGCCGGATCGGTGTGGTCGGCTCTGGCCTGATGGGGTCGGGTATCGCGGAGGTCTGTGCGCGGGCCGGGCTCGACGTCCTGGTCAACGAGATCGACACGGCGGCGGTGGAGGCAGGCCGCGCCCGGATCGCGTCGTCCCTGGCGCGCGGCGTGAAGTCCGGCAAACTGTCCGGAGAGGACAGGGACGCGGCGCTGGACAGGATGCGGTTCACCACCGACCTCGGCGAGTTCGCCGACCGGGAACTGGTGGTGGAGGCGGTCGCCGAACACGAGCCGACCAAGCTCGACGTGTTCACCACCCTGGACAAGGTGGTGACCGGCACGGACGCCATCTTCGCCTCGAACACGTCGTCGATCCCGATCATGAAGCTGGCGATGGCCACCCGGCGCCCCGAGCAGGTCATCGGCGTGCACTTCTTCAACCCGGTGCCGGTGCTCAAACTGGTCGAGCTGATCCCGTCGCTGCTGTCCAGCGAGGAGACTCAACGGCGGGCCGACGAGTTCGTCACCGGCGTGCTGGGCAAGACCGTGGTCCGGTCGCAGGACAGGGCCGGGTTCGTGGTCAACGCCCTGCTGATCCCGTACCTGCTGTCCGCGATCCGGATGTTCGAGTCGGGTTTCGCGTCCGCGGAGGACATCGACAACGGCATGGTGCTGGGCTGTGCCCACCCGATGGGCCCGCTGCGGCTGACCGACCTGATCGGCCTGGACACCACGAAGGCGGTCGCCGAGTCGATGTACTCCGAGTTCAAGGAGCCGCTCTACTCGGCGCCGCCGCTGCTGCTGCGCATGGTGGATGCCGGTCTGCTGGGCAAGAAGACGGGCCGCGGTTTCTACGACTACTCGCGCTGATCAGCCGTTTGTCGGGAGCAGGCCGAATCGGCAGACGCAGGTGACGGACACGCCGGTGGTGCCGCGCGGACGGTCCGGTGACGATTCTCGTATCCTGCCTCTGCGCACACCGATGGCACCGGGACGCAAGGGGAACCGTGGCAAGCAGGACCGTTGTTGAATTGTTCGACGATCTCGACGGTGGTCGCGCCGACGAAACCGTGACTTTCTCGCTGGACGGGGTCGACTACGAAATCGACCTGTCGAAGGCGAATGCCGCCGCGCTGCGCGACGTCTTCGCCCAGTACGTGGAGCACGCGCACCGCGCGCCGGTCCGCGCCAAGCGGAAGTCGGCCAGGAAGGCCAAGACCGGCGCGGACATGACAGCGGAGATCCGCAGGCTGGCCAGCGAGTCCGCGCGCAAGGTCGCCGAGGCCGCGCAGGCCCGGGAACCGGAGGCCGACGGCGAGGCCGACGACACCGCCGAGTCCTTCCTGCTCACGCCGGCGCACGCGGGCGAGCAGCCCGGCGAGGAACCGCTGCGTGCCCTGTCCGTGCCGTTCCAGGAAGCCAGACTGTAGCCGCGTTGTTCTGCCGCTGTTCGGCCGTTATTTGGCGTTGTCGTCGATCAGCAGGCGACCGTTCTCCTGCACCACCCGCAGCCGCTTGTGCTGCGTGGACGTGCTCTGGTCGGTGCCGGACGTGTAGTGCACCTCGACGGGCACCTCGACCGAGCCGTCCGCGTTCGGTGACACGCCCTGCGCGTGCTCGGAGCTGACCTCGGAGAACTGCGACCAGTACTGCTCGAACGCGGCCTCGCTGCCGAACACGGCCTGCGCGCCGGGCGTCAGCATCGCCCAGCGCGAGTCCGGCGAGCCGGACCCGAAGTAGTTGATCACCAGCTGGCCCGCGGAACTCCAGTCGATCTCGCCGCTGCTGGGCGCCTGGCCGACCGGCGGCACGCTGGTCGTCGTGGTCGTGGCCGGTGAGGTCGTGGTGGCGCTCGCCGAGCCGGCCCGCTGGGTCGTCGTGCTGGTGCCGCCCGGCGTACCCAGGCCGGCCGCCCTCGGACCGGGTGAGCCGCCCGAGTTGAGCAACAGCACGATGCCCAGCACCACCAGGACGACCACGATCAGCACGATCGCGATCAGCGCCAGCCTGCGGTCCACCGGCTGCCGGGTGCGCATCGGCGTGTGCCCGTCCGGCGGGTGGTAGGCGGCGGGCCGGTCGGACAGCAGCGGCCGCGGCGGCGCGACCAGCGGGAGCGCGCCGGCGACCACCGGTTCCGCGGCGGCATCGGTGGTCAGCAGTTCGGTGACGGCGGGCGCGGGCCGGCCGGACGGCGGGGTCAACGGCGGCGTGGCCACCGGGGCAGCGGCCAGTTCGGCGAGCATGCGGCTGGCGTCGCGCATGGTGGGCCGCTCGCTGGCCTCGGTACGCAGCAACTGCATGAGCAGCGCGGTCAGCATGCCCGCCTGCCTGGGCGGCTGCACCTTGCCCTCCGCGACCAGCCGCAACAGGGCCAGCTGGTTCTGCCGCTCCGGGAACGGCGGCCCGCCCTCCACCGCGTCGTACAGGGTCGCGCCGAAGGAGAACACGTCGGAGGCCGACGTCGGGTCCTGTCCCCTGGCCACCTCGGGCGCCAGGTACGCGGGCGTGCCGGCGAACATGCCGGTCTGCGTGACCGTGACGTCACCCTGGGCCCTGGCGATGCCGAAGTCGGTGATCTTCGCGACGCCGTCCTCGGTGATCAGCACGTTGGCCGGTTTGACGTCCCGGTGCACGATGCCCGACGCGTGCGCCGCGGCCAGCGCGGAGGCGATCTGGCTGCCGATCGCCGCGACGTCGGCGGCCGGGAGGCTGCCGCGTTCGGCCAGCGTCGCCGCCAGGCTCATCGCCGGCAGGTACTCCATCACCAGACACGGATCGCCCTCGTGCTCCGCCACGTCGAACACGACGATGGCGTTCGGGTGGTGCAGGCGCGCCGCGATGCGCGCCTCCCGCAGGGCACGCCGGCGCGCGTCCTGCCGCTGTTCCTCGGTGAGGCCGGGCTGCGTCAGGAGCTGCTTGACGGCGACCACCCGCTCCAGGCGCTCGTCGCGGGCCCGCCACACCACACCCATCGACCCGCTGCCGATGCGCTCCAACAACCGGTAGTGCCCGGCGATCAGCTGACCCTCGTCGATGACTGACTGCTCCCTGTGTGCACAGTCGCGTGAGCGCGGCATTATCCGTGTGGGGACGCCTCACCCTATCGAACCCACTCCGCGTGGTCGGCGACCGACAGCGGGAGAATGTCCACCGATTGGTCCGGCCGTCAACCGGACATAACCGACACCGCGACCGGGCGTGGCCACGACCTGCGGCGGGCCCTAAGTTGTCCACGCGGACGTAAGTTGTGCACAGTCGAAGCCTCTAGCCACGGGAGCCTGCCATGGCGGACCAGACCAAGTATCTGCTGCCCGAGTCGGACATGCCGACCCAGTGGTACAACGTGATCCCCGACCTGCCCGCGCCTCCCCCGCCGCCGCTGCACCCCGGCACCGGCCAGCCGGTCGGCCCGGACGACCTGGCGCCGCTGTTCCCGATGGCACTGATCGCGCAGGAGGTCACCGGCGACCGTTACGTCGACATCCCCGGCGAGGTGCTCGACGTCTACCGGCTGTGGCGGCCGTCGCCGCTGTTCCGGGCCCGCAGGCTGGAGCGCGCGCTGGGCACCCCCGCCCGGATCTACTACAAGTACGAGGGCGTCAGCCCCGTCGGCTCACACAAGCCCAACACCGCTGTGCCGCAAGCGTTCTACAACGCGGCCGAGGGCGTCACGAAGCTGACCACGGAGACCGGCGCCGGCCAGTGGGGCAGCGCGCTCGCGTTCGCCAGCGCGGTGTTCGGCCTGGAGTGCGAGGTGTGGCAGGTTCGCGCCTCCTACGACCAGAAGCCCTACCGCAAGCTGATGATGGAGACGTACGGCGCCGCCGTGCACCCCAGCCCGTCCGACCTGACCGAGTCCGGCCGCGCGATCCTCGCCGAACACCCGGACTCGACCGGCAGCCTGGGCATCGCGATCAGCGAAGCCGTGGAGCAGGCCGCGAAAGACCCGAACGCCCGGTACGCGCTGGGCAGCGTGCTCAACCACGTGCTGATGCACCAGACGGTGATCGGCGAGGAAGCCATCGCGCAGCTGGCCATGGCGGGCGACACGCCGGACGTGATCGTCGGCTGCACCGGCGGCGGCTCCAACTTCGCCGGCCTCGCCTTCCCGTTCCTGCGCGAGAAGCTGGCCGGGAAGATCAGCCCGGTCATCCGGGCCGTCGAGCCAGCGGCCTGCCCGTCGTTCACCAAGGGCGTCTACGCGTACGACTTCGGTGACACCGCGGGCCTGACGCCGCTGCTGAAGATGCACACCCTGGGCCACAACTTCATCCCCGACCCGATCCACGCGGGGGGCCTGCGCTACCACGGCATGTCGCCGCTGCTGTCGCACGTGTACGAGCTCGGCCTGATCGAGGCGATCGCCGTGCCGCAGCAGGAATGCTTCGCCGCCGGCGTGCGCTTCGCCCGCGCCGAGGGCATCATCCCGGCGCCCGAGCCGACCCACGCGCTCGCCGCCACCGTGCGGGAAGCCCTGGCGTGCAAGGAAAGCGGCGAGGAGAGGGTGATCCTGACCGCACTGTGCGGCCACGCGCACCTCGACCTGCCCGCCTACGGCCAGTACCTGGCGGGCGACATCGTCGACCACGAACTGGCCGACGACGACATCGCCCGCGCCCAGGCGGAGCTGCCCGTGCCGGCCGGCTGAGCACGGCCAGGAGCCGTGCCGGACTGTTGTCCGGCACGGCTCCCACGCTGTTCGATACGGCCATGACACTGTTCCCGGGCTGGAACTGGGAGGACCCGGACGGGCTCGCCGCCCGCATGGACGAGTTCACCGCGAACATCGCCCAGTGCGAGAAGCTGGACGTCGTGGCCGACAAGCTGCCGACCACCCGGCGGGAGCTGTCCGACCTGGGCATCACCGGCATCGAGTTCGCCGCGTTCACCACCAGGCACCCCGCCGGTCTGGGCACCGACATCGTCGGGCTGACCTCGCCGGACGCCACGACCGAGCCCGGTCCGCTGTACCGGGTGGACGGCAGCAGCTACTTCACCCAGCTCGACATCGGCGACCCGCTGCCGTTCGAGGACGGCGCGGTCGACTGGGTCTACGCCGAACACCTCATCGAGCACGTGCCGCTGCCGGTGGCCGTCGGCTGGCTTACCGAGGTGCGCCGGGTGCTCGCGCCGGGCGGCCTGCTCCGGCTGACCACACCGGACCTGCGCCGCTACGCCGAGGGCTACGTCAACGGGGGCGGCTTCTTCGCCAAGCACCGCAGGCGGCTGCGCGTCATGCGGGTCGGGCCGCCGATGCCGGAGCGGCCCGCGTTCATGTTCAACCAGATCTTCTACCTGTACGGCCACAAGTGGATCTACGACGAGGCCGAGCTGCGTCACGTACTCGGCGCGGCCGGTTTCGACCCGGCGGCGATGCGGGTGGCCGCGTTCGGCGAGGGCGTGCGCCAGGACGTGGCCGACCTGGACACCACGATGCGCAGCGACGAGACGATCTACGTCGACGTGACCAGCTGAGCCGTCAGCTCAGCCCGATCGCCGACGTGATGCGGGTAGCGCTGCGCCGCAACGGTTCCAGCCATGTCTGAAGGTCCAGCCGCGCGCCGGTCCGGTCCAGCAGGATGCCGTGCCGCTTGCGCCAGCGCCCGTCGACCATGACGGAGTCGATGTTGGCCAGGCTGGTCTGCATGACGACCGCGTTGACCGGGTCGTGCACGGGCTGCATGTTGGGCAGCCGGGCGTCGATCAGCACGAGATCGGCGCGTTTACCCGGGGTGAGCGACCCGATCCGGTCGGCCTGGCCGAGCATCCGTGCGCCGTCCAGAGTGATCCAGCGCAGCGCGTCGGCGGTGGTCAGCGAGGGTGCGTCCGGAATCGGCGGCTCACCGGGTCGTGCGGCGGCCCGGAATTCTGCGTTGTCCATGGCGCGCTGGTGCGCGAGAGCGCTGCGGGCGGCGGCGAACATCTCTCCGGACACAAAGGATTCCAGGTCGATGCCCAGCGACGGCGAGCCGCCCTGGTCGCGCAGCCGGCCGACGAGCGGATGGCCGTGGCCCTGGCTCATCTCGTTCTCCGGGGTGACGGTGAACGTGACGCCGAGGTCGACGAAGCGGCGCAACTGGTCGTCGGTCAGGTCGTGGCCGTGCACGATGTTGACCAACGGGCCGAGCAGGTTGCGCCGCTCCAGTTCGGCCCAGCCCTCCGGCGCCTTCGGCAGCCCGCCGCCCTGGTGCATCGACGTGACGAGCCCGGTCTCCTTGGCCAGTTCACCGTCCGCGACGACCACGTCGACAGTGGCGTACTGCGGGCCGAGCACCGCCAGCCCGAGGCTCAGCAGCCCGCCGGCGAAGCGTGGTTGCGCCGCGAGCCGCTCGATCTCCGCACGTGGATGCGGCACCTCCCAGTAGGGCGGCTCGCCGGGTTTCGGGTCGGGTTTCGGGCTGCCGTGCAGGAACGTCGCGCGGATGCCGCTGCGGTCCAGGGCGTCGACAGCGGCGTCGGTGTGCTCGGGAGTCGGGTTGTTGTGGCACCAGTCGGCCAGGGTCGTGGTGCCGCAGTTGAGCTGGTTGAGCGCGCCGGCCAGGGTGCCGTGGTGGATGTCGTCCGGGGTGAAGAACGTGGCGAGACCGGCATGGGTCCAGCGGAAGTATTCGAGTAGGGTCCAGTTGCTGGCGATCCCGCGCAGCGCGGTCTGCCAGGTGTGCAGGTGGGCGTTGACGAACCCAGGCACAGCGATGAACCCGGTGGCGTCCACGGCGTCGGCGTGCTCTGCCCGTGGCCCGACGGACTGGATCACCCCGTCGTCGACCACGATGTCCGCGTCGCGAAGCACCCCGATCTCGTCGTCCATCGACACGACGGTGGCCCCGGTGATCACAACCCTCACACCCAGTACCTACCGGCCGAACGCCCGCACGGCAAGGCTGTCCCGCAAGTTCGCGGGTCGAGAGTTGGGCGGTACACCGTCACGACGACCGGAGATGGTAGGGCGGGTGGGACTTGAACCCACGGCCAACGGATTACGAGGCTCCCGCCTGTCGGACACAGCGCGACTACCGGGAACGACAGGTCAGCCAAGACCTAGACATGGGTGCGAAGTGACATCTAGTGACCCGAGTACGCACCCAAACTCGCACCCAAACCGTGATCAAGCCTCAGCTTGGCCGCAGACGACGCAATCCCCCGTATCGCAGCTCGAAGTGTGGGTCACGGA
>DATEPR010000662.1:0-2936 GCA_035273045.1 Pseudonocardiaceae bacterium
GCCGAGCGGATCGCGTTCGTGCTGCACGACATGTTCGGCGTGTCGTTCGACGAGATCGCATCCGTCGTGCAGCGATCACCGGCGGCGGCGCGGCAACTGGCCAGCCGGGCGCGGCGGCGGGTGCGCGGCGCGGACACTCCGGACCCGGACCACGGCCGGCAGCGTGCGGTGGTCACCGCGTTCCTGGCCGCGTCCCAGGGCGGCGACTTCGCCGCGTTGCTGGCCCTGCTCGACCCGGAGGTCGTGTTGCGGCCGGACGGCCGGGCCGTGCGGATGGGTGTCGGCGAGGTGACCGGTGCGCGGGCGGTGGCGTCGACGTTCCGCGGTCAGGCCAGTGCCGCGCAGGTGGCACTGGTGGACGGTGTGCCCGGCGTGGTGTGGGTGGCCAAGGGAAAGCTGCGCGCCGCGCTGCTGTTCTCGGTGGTGGACGGGCGGATCGTCGCCATCGACGCACTGGCCGAGCCCGATCGCCTGGCCGAACTGGACGTGCGGATCGTGCCCACCTGACCGGTCAAGCGGGTGCTGGATCTGCGAGCCGCGCCGCTGCGTGCTACGCCGGTAATCCAGGCAAACACAACAGGAAAGGACCCTGGGATGGCGGGCAACCGAGGCGTGGCCTACATCGAGCCGCGCCATGTCGAAGTGCGCAGCATGGACTACCCGACGCTGGAACTGAAGGACGGTCCCGGCGTGAACCCGGCCAACGTGGGCCGGAAATGCGACCACGGCGTGATCCTCAAGTGCGTGGCCACCAACATCTGCGGTTCCGACCAGCACATGGTGCGCGGTCGCACCACGGCGCCGGCGGGCCTGGTGCTCGGCCACGAGATCGCCGGCGAGGTCGTCGAGGTCGGGCGCGACGTCGAGTTCATCAAGCAGGGCGACCTGTGCTCGGTGCCGTTCAACATCGCGTGCGGCCGGTGCCGCAACTGCAAGGAGGGGCGGACCGACGTCTGCCTCAACGTCAACCCCGACCGGCCGGGTTCCGCCTACGGTTACGTGGACATGGGCGGCTGGGTCGGCGGCCAGGCCGAGTACGTCATGGTGCCGTACGCGGACTGGAACCTGCTCAAGTTCCCGGACCGCGACCAGGCGATGGAGAAGATCCTCGACCTGACGATGCTGTCCGACATCTTCCCGACCGGCTACCACGGCTGCGTCAGCGCCGGGGTCACCACCGGCACCACCGTCTACGTCGCGGGCGCCGGACCGGTCGGACTGGCGGCGGCCCATTCGGCCCAGGTGCTCGGCGCGTCCGTGGTGATCGTCGGCGACATGAACGCCGAGCGGCTGGCCCAGGCGCGCAGTTTCGGCTGCGAGACGGTCGATCTGACGAAGGACGCCACGCTGGCCGACCAGATCGACCAGATCCTCGGCGTGCCCGAGGTGGACGCCGCCGTGGACGCGGTCGGCTTCGAGGCGAGGGGCCACGGCAAGGACGCCGGCCAGGAGGTCCCGGCCACGGTGCTCAACTCGATCATGCAGGTCACCCGCGCCGCGGGCCGGCTGGGCATCCCGGGCCTCTACGTCACCGGGGACCCGGGCGGTGTGGACGACGCGGCCAAGGAGGGCAGCCTGTCCATCCGGATCGGGCTGGGCTGGGCGAAGTCGCACACGTTCACCACCGGCCAGTGCCCGGTGATGCGCTACCACCGCGGCCTGATGAAGGCGATCCTCGCCGGCCGCGCGCACATCGCCAAGGCGGTCAACGCCACGGTGATCTCGCTGGACGACGCGCCGGAGGGCTACCGCAACTTCGACAGCGGGGTGGCCCGCAAGTTCGTGCTCGACCCGCACCGGATGCTGGCCGGCAAGCAGGCGGCGTAGCGGTCACGGGGTGCCCAACTGGCCGGTGAACCTGGCCAGTTTCAGTCCCAAGTGGACGGCCAGGCGGTCGTTGCCGTCGCGTAGGTCGATGCCGCCGATGCGTTCGGCCTTCTGCAGCCGGTAGTACAGGGTGCCCCGGTGCAGGTGCAGGCGCTCCGCGGTGGCCTTGGCGTCGCAGCCCAGGTCCAGGTAGGTCTCCAGGGTGTGCACCACCGGCTCGTCACCGGACCGCAGCACCGTGGCCAGGCGCGGGTCGACCGCCGCGGTCGCCACGTCGGCCGGCAGTTGCGCCAGCACCCGGAACACGCCGAGATCGCGCCACCGGGGCAAGTCCCCGACGTCCGGCACCAGTTGCGCGACCTGCGCGGACAGCCGGGCCTGGTGGTAGGAGGCGATCGCGGAGATCAACCGCTCCTGCGGTTCGCCGACCGACGCGATCACCCGGCACTCCGGGTACTGGCGGCCGGCCCTGCGCAGCAACGACTCCCGTGCGTCGTGCGCGAGCTGGAGCGCACGGGAGTCGTCCTCCTGGGTCCGCAACTGGATCAGCAGCACACCGTGGTCGCCGTAGGCCAGTTGCAGGTGCCTGGTCGACTGGTTGCGGCGGGCCACGTCCAGCAGCGTCTCGACGATGGCCGGCCGCAGGTCCGGCTCGGCGATGCCGAACGGCTGCACCGCGACGACCGTGCACGGCGCCTGCACGTCCAGCGCCCCGGACTCGGCGATCTGCCGCACCGACAACTCGCGCAGCGCGGCCGACGGCGACAGCAGCTGCACCAGCGCGGTGCCGGACAGGCTGCTGGTCAGCTCGTCCTCGTACAGCATCAGGCCGATGTGCCCGGCCAGCGTCTTGGTCATGGTGATGTCGGTGGCGCCGATGTGCGTGTCGTCGTCGATCAGCCACAGGAAGCCCATGAGCCGGTTGAGGTAGCGCACCGGGACACACAGCCGGCCCAGCACGCCGGCCGACGGATCCCTGGGTATCCGTAACGGTTCAGTGGCCTGGACGATGCCGAACCGGCGGAACCGCTCCTTGACGTCGGGCAGCGTCTCGCGGCGCAGGATCGAGTCGCGGCGGATGTCGTCGATCGGTTCGCTGTGCGTCGAGT
>DATEPR010000663.1:0-3718 GCA_035273045.1 Pseudonocardiaceae bacterium
GGCCATCCAGACGATCATCGAGATCGGGCAACAGCAGGCGCTGGACGAGGCGGTCGCGAACGCGTTCCCGGGCAGCTCGGTGACCGTGGCCGACCAGGACGGCTGGTTCGAGCTGCTGTTCCACCAGCGAGGCTTGTTGCGGCCGCTGGCGGCGGCCGAGTTGTCCGACGGGACGTTGCGCTACCTGCTGCTGGTGGCGGCGCTGCTCACGCCACGGCCGCCGGAGTTGTTGGTGCTGAACGAACCGGAGACGAGCCTGCACCCTGACCTGCTGGCGCCGTTGGCGTCGCTGGTGGCGACGGCGGCCACGCGCACCCAGATGGTGGTGGTGTCCCACGCGGTGCCGCTGATGCGCGCGATGGCCGCGACCACGGACGAGTTGGGGATCGAGACCAGCATGGTGGAGCTGGTGAAGGAAGGGGACGCGACCGTCGTCGCCGGCCAGGGACCGCTGGACGGCCCGCCGTGGCACTGGCCGAAACGCTGATCCACAACGGACAGTCCGCAGTAGACAGGCGCGGCGCGGCCGGTCGGCCGCGCCGCGCGATCCCCCTGGTCAGAACTGGATGGAGCCGGGCGGCTGGCGGACCGTGGCGTTCAGCCGGTTGAACAGGTTCGTCGTGGCGATCCAGACGATCAGCGTCGCCGCGGCCTTCTCGTCGAAGTGCTTGGTGACCTCGGCCCACAGCTCGTCGGACACGGCGTCCGCGCCGCGGTCGGGCAGCCGGGTCACGGCCTCGGTCAGCGCGAGCGCGGCGCGCTCCGCCTCGGTGAAGCAGGTCGCCTCCCGCCACACCGCGACCGACCAGAGCCGCTCGTCCGTCTCCCCGGCCTTCTTGGCGCCGCGCATCCCCATGTCGACGCAGAAGGTGCAGCCGTTGATCTGGCTGGCCCGCAGGTGCACCAGTTCCAGCGTCGAGGCCGGCACCGAACCGTTCCGGACCGCCTTGACCACCGCCTGGATGCCCTTCGTGACATCGGGCAGTACCAGGGCCGGGTTCTGCATCAGTGCTTCCATCTTCGCCTCCTGTGTTCGTCTCTCACCTGTTTGACGAGATAGTGGCCGGAACTGTGACAGCCCAGGAGAGATCCCGGTCACCCGATCCGGTGGGCGATCTCCCCACCGGCCAGGGCGCTCACCACGTTCGCCCACGCCAGCGTCACGATCCTGGGCCACGCGTCCGGGCTCAGCCCGGCCTGGTGCGGCGTGACCAGTACGTTCGGCAGGGCGAGCAACGGGTTGTCCGGCGCGGGCGGCTCGGCGGCGAGCACGTCCAGTCCGGCTCCGGCGATCATCCCGCCGGCCAGGGCCTTGGCCAGCGCCGGTTCGTCCACCACCGCGCCCCGGCTGACGTTCACCAGGATCGCCGACGGCCGCATCACCGCCAGTTCGGCCGCGCCGATCAGGCCCGTCGTCTCCGGTGTCACCGGCACGGCGAGGCACAGCACGTCACTGGTCGCCAGGAGTTCGCCCAGCGGCGCCCACGCCACGCCCAGTGCGGCCTCGGCGGCGGCCATCCGGTGGCGGGACGTGTAGCGGACGGTCGTGTCGAACGCCAGCGCCCGGCGGGCCAGTTCGGTGCCGATGCCGCCGAGACCGACGATGCCGACGGTCTTGCCGCGCAGTTCCCTGGCCGGCGGCGCCGGCCGCCAACCGCCGCCGCGCACCAGGTCGACCTGTGCCGGCAACTGGCGCAGCAGCGCCAGAATCAGCGCCATCGCGTGCTCGGCGACCGTGCTCGCGTTGGCGGCGCCGATGTTCGCCACCGGAATCCCGGCCGCCGCCAGCGTGGCCACGTCGACCGACTCGTAGCCCGAACTGAGCAACTGCACCAGCCGCAGCGAAGCCGGGAAGTCGCCGGCGGCGAACGGCCAACCGGTCACCCACGCGCCCATCAGCACGTCGACACCGGCCAGCGCCGCCCGCGCGGCGGCAGGTGTGGCGTCGTTCGCCAGCCACCGCAACGTCACCCCGTCCGGCCGGCCCCGGGCCACGAGTTCGTTGACGTCCGGGAACGGGAACCGCCGGCACAGCACCAGATCGGTCATGCCAGGCCGCCAGTCAGCATGATCGAAGACTAGTCAGCACAGTCCGGCGTCGTGCACCAGCAGCGCGATCTGGGTGCGGTTGTCCAGGCCGAGTTTGGCCAGGATACGGGTGATGTGCGCCTTCACGGTGGCCACGGCGAGGAACAGCTCAGCGGCGATCTCCGCGTTCGTCCGGCCCCGGCCGACCGCGACGGCCACGTCGTACTCGCGCGGGTTGAGCGCGGCCAGCGCGGCCCGCGCCCGTTCGTGGGCGCCGGCCTCCGTGGCCGCGCGGTCCATCAGCCGGCGGGTGATCGTCGGCGACAGGATCGGGTCGCCCACCGCGACCCGGCGGATGGCGTCGGCGATCTGCGCCGGCGGGCAGTCCTTGAGCAGGAACCCGCTGGCACCGGCGCGCAGCGCCCGCAACACGTTCTCGTCGGTGTCGAACGTGGTCAGCACGATCACCTCGGGCGGGTGGGCACGCGCCCGCACCCGTTGTGTCGCCACGATGCCGTTCACCTTCGGCATCCGGATGTCCATCAGCACCACGTCGGCGGCGTGCGCGTCCAGCGCGGCCGGCACGTGCTCGCCGTCGCTCGCCTCGCCCACCACGGCGATGCCGGCCGCGCCGTCCAGCATCATGGTCAGCCCGGCCCGCACCAGCGCGTCGTCGTCCACGACGAGCACCCGGATCGGGTCGTTCACGCCGGCCACGGCAGCCAGGCGTGCAGGCGGAACTCCTCGGTGGTGGCGTGGTGGTCCAGTTCCCCGCCGGCCAGCCGGACCCGTTCGGTCAACCCGACCAGCCCGGCGCCGGCACCGGGGATCGCCGAGCCGGTGCCCAGCGCGTTGCGCACGTCGATGACCAGCCGGGTGCCCGGCCGGCCGTCCAGGGCGATGCTGACCGGCTGGCCGGGCGCGTGCTTGCGGGCGTTGGTCAACGCCTCCTGCACCACGCGGTACGCGGTCCGGCCGGTCATGCCGGGCAGCGCGGAGTCGTCGGGCAGCCCGTCGCGGACCTCCACCGGGGTGCCGACGGCCCGGGACTCCTCGACCAGCACCGGCAGGTCGGCCAGCGCCGGCACCGGCGGAGCGGGGCCGTCGGTGCCGTCGTTGTCGTCGCGCAGCACGGAGATCACGTCCCGCAGCTCGTCCAGCGCCTGGTGCACGGTGGACCGGATCACGCCGGCCGCCATGGACAGCCGCTCCGGCGGCACGTCCGGCCGGAACTCCAGGGCGCCCGCGTAGGTGGCGAGCAGCGACAGCCGGTGGGCCAGCACGTCGTGCATCTCGCGGGCGATCCGGGCGCGCTCGGCGGCCCGCGCCTCGGCGACCCGCCTGCCCTGCTCGGCCTCTGCCCGTTCGGCCCGCTCACGAAGCGAACCGACCAGGGCGGCGTGCGCCTGGGCCAGCGCGCCCCAACCGACCAGCGCGGCGTTCCCGAACACCACCAGCACCAGCCACCACCCGTACGGCAGGCCGGTCACCGGCCACCACAGCCCGCGGATCGCGTGCGCCGCGACGGCGGCCACGCCGATCACCACGGCCAGCGGGAACCGCCGCCGCCAGGCCACGTTCACCACTCCGGCGCTCACCGCCGGGGTCGCCGACCCGGCCACCGCGGCCAGCGCGACCAACGCCAGTGCCCCCGGCACCGGCCGCCGCACGATCAGCGGCGCCAGGGCGC
>DATEPR010000664.1:0-4015 GCA_035273045.1 Pseudonocardiaceae bacterium
CGGCGCGCAGCCGGCGTCGGTGAGCAACGTGGTCGGGTACCTGACCGCGGCCGGCGTCGGCAACCCGGCCGCCGGCATTCCGACGTCCAGTCCGCACGACTTCGTCTCCTGGTTGGACGCCAGCCCGGAGCACCAGGCCCAGTTGGGCGTGATCGGCGTCTACTCCGGAGCGGCCCGCGGTTTCGGGGACGTGCCGGGCGGTGTGCACAACGGCGACGTCGTGGTCATCGACCCCGGCGCCGGTGATTCCGCGACGACGCTCGGCGTGATCGCCAATTCGGGCCAGCTGTACAACAACGGCCTTGTCCAACCGGATTTCGGTGACGTCGCGACACTCCGGGTCTATCGCCCGATGTGACGTCGGAGCGGGAAAGGCTGCATGATGTTCGACTTCCCCAATTCCAGCGCGATGGACGCCACGGCGTCGTCGGGCGGTCCGAGCACCTTCCTGCCCCAGATCCTCACCGGCCAGCCCGCGCAGATCGCCGAGCATTCGGCCGGGCTGCTGACCAAGGCGACCCAGTTCATCTCGATGCTGGACCAGTTCACCAAGGCCGCACAGCAGTTGCAGACGGTGTGGTCGGGTCAGGCGTCGCAGTCGGCGGTGCAGCAGATCACCGGTTCGCTCCAGGCGTTCGAGAAGATCATCCAGGTGGTGCAGAACGCGGCCCGGCTGCTGGGCGTGTCCGGCACGCTGGTGCAGTCGGCGCAGACGGCCTACCGGTCGGTGGTGGGTTCGGTGAACCCGACGGTCGCGTCGCTGATGTCCAACCCGTGGACGTACAGCGCGGCCGTGGCCCTGTCCACGTCGACCAGCGCCACGCTGCGCGCCTTCATCATGTCGATCCAGGGCCTGTTGCAGGCGCTGGGCGCCGGCCAGTTGGGCGCGGAGATCACCACGCTGATGGGCGTCATCAGCCAGATCGAACAGCTCGCGTCGGGCACGGCCACCGGTTCGCTGCCCACCACGCAGTCGATCAGCGCCACCCCGATCAGCGCGCCGCAGGCGCCACCGCCGGTCGCGTCGGCGGCCGGCCAGCAGGCCATCGCGGGCGGCATCACCGACTACACGCCACCCGCGTTGCGGGGCTTCACCCCGGCCAGCGCCGACGGCTCGATCCGGGTGGCCCGATGACCACCGCGCAGAGTCCCGGTGTCGTGGACATGTCGGGCGTGGTCAGCTCGATTCTCCAGTCGTACCAACAGGTTCTGACCCAGTACCAGACGATGGTCACCGGCGACCCGGACACCGTCGAGCGGACCGGGACGAACCTGCGGGACCAGGCGAGCAGGCTGAACGCGGTGTCCGGCGACCTGACCCAGCGGGCCAGCACGGTGGCCGGCACCTGGCAGGGCAGCGCCGCCACCGCGTACCAGCAGGCCAGCGGCCAGGTGGCCACCCAGGTGCAGGACGCCGGCAGCACGCTCAGCCAGGAAGCCCAGCGGCTGTCCGCCGCCGCGTCGCTGCTACGCGCCGGCAAGTCCCAGATGGACAGTGTCGTCCAGCGGTTCCAGCAGGCGGCGCAGCAGCTGATCGCCGAGTCGCGCACCGCGGCGGCCGGTGCCGCCGGCCAGTTCGTGCAGGCCGCGCGGCAACTGGGCGAGTCGGCGGTGAACGCGGCGAAGACGCTGACCGAGCAGGTCGGCGAAACGCTGGCCGGCCTGTTCGGCCTGGCCGGCCAGCCCACCGGTGCACCCGGCGACAAGCATCCTGGCGAGTTCACCAACAGCCAGGGCAGCGCGGTGAAACAGGCCCTGGCCAACCAGCCGTGGTTCCAGCAGTGGTACCGGTCGGTCTACGGCCGGAACCCGGACCCGAAGAACCTGAAGCTGGGCGCCCTGTCCTGGCTGGACAACAACCCGAACAGCGTCCTGGACGGCCGCAAGCGGCCACGGTCCAGCCCTTCGGTCTTCGGCAACAGCGGCTGGTGGTCGGTGACCAGCGACGGTCTCCGTTCGGCCGGCACGCCACCGAAGGCGAACACGCCGTTCGGCACCGCGGCCGGACCGGGCTCGGACGCCTCGACGCTGGCCCAGGCGGTGCACAACACCAACGTCACCCTGGGCACGACGGGCACCCAGAAGCTGTTCGACGGCTCCCTGGTGGACGACAAGGCGTCCGGCACCGCCGACCTGGGTGTGGGCACCGCCCAGGGCAGCGCCGAGTTCGACGTGGGTCCCCGCGTCACCGACAACCTCACCGGATCCGTCCAGAGCTGGCAGTTGCGCGGCACCGCCGATCTCAAGGGCACCCTGGTGGACGCCAACGCCAACGGCACCCTCGCGGCGGGACCGTTGGAGGCCAAGGGTTCCGGTGACGCCTTCGTCGGCGGCGACGTGGCCGGCAGCGTGCAGGCCGGGCTGCATGGGGTGGCGTTGCACGCCAACGCGTTCGCCGGCGCGCAGGCCACCGGCAACGTCAGCGCGGACGTCGGTGGCGTCGGGGCCGGCGCGGGCGTGACGCTCCAGGCCGGTGTCGGTGCCCAACTCGACGGTCAGGCCATGTACAGCAACGGGCACGTTCTGGTGAACGCCAAGGCGGGCGCCGCACTCGGCCTGGGCGGCGCGGTCAGCGCGAACATCGACGTCGACGTGCCGAAGGTGTGGAGCAACGTGCAGCAGTACGGCGGCGCGGCGGTCAACGCCGTGGAGAAGGCGGCCGGCGCGGTCGGCGACGCGGCCACCCAGGCCGCGACCGCGCTGGGCAACGCCATGAGCACCAACCCGATGTTCCTGGTGCCATGACCGGGCCGCGGACCACTGAGGAGGACCGGATCGGCGTGCCGGTCGGGTTCGACGTGCCGGCCGGGTGGACGTCGGTCGATCCCGCGACGTCCGGCGCGCCGGGTGCCGCGTTCGTGCTGCTCGCCGACGGCGACTGGGCCGGTTTCACGCCGAACGTGACCGTTGGCGTGACCCGGCGGTCGGACGACGCCGCCATCGAGGCGGCGGCCGAGGAGGCGGTGCGCAGGCTGACCGCGGCCGGCTTCCAGGTGTCCGTTGTGGACAATCAGCAGGTGGGCGGCGACCGCGCGCCCGGTGTCGCGCAGGTGCTCGGGCTGTGGGCGGCCGGCCTGCGGCTGGTGCAGTCCCAGGTGCACCTGACCATTCCGCTCGGTGACGCGCCGAACGACCGCCTGGTGGTCGAGTTGGCCTGCACCTGCCGGCCGGACCAGGCCGCCCGTGTCGTGCCGGACTTCCAGAAGCTGGTGGCCAGTTTCCACCTACGGCAGGGAGAGCAGCAGTGACTCAGGACATCAACGCCGACGTGGCCGGCCTGCTGGACAGGGTGCGGCAGCAGACCGACCAGGTGCAGCGGATCCAGCGGAGCATCGAGGCGATGCGGATCACCGGCACGTCCCGCAACGGCGAGGTGACCGTCAGCGTGCAGGGCACCGGCCGGTTCACCGAGATCAACATCGACCCGGAGACGATCCGCCGGTACGACGCCCGCGATCTCGGCGACATCGTGCTGGAGGCGGTGAACGACGGGCTGCACAAGCTGGCCGAGGCCAGCACGGCCCGGTTCGCGCCGGTGATCGAGGCGGCGTCCCGGATCGAACAGCCCGGGTGGTAGCCGGTGACGACGTCACAGCAGGCGCCGTCGGCCGGTGTCGCGCCGACCTGCCGGGTCACCGTGGTCACCCCGTACGCCAGGGTGGACGTCGCCCTGCCGGTCCGCGCCACGCTCGCCGAACTGGTGCCGCAGCTGATCCGGCTGGCCGGCGCGGAAGGCCAGGCGTCGCCGGACAATCCGGGCTGGGTGCTGTCCCGGCTGGGCGGTGCCGCGTTCCCACCCGGACTGACCGTCACGGCCGCCGCGATCCGCGACGGTGACGTGCTCTACCTGAACCCGCGGGAACGCCAGGTCGCGCCGCTGGTGTTCGACGACGTGATCGACGCGATCGCCAGTGCCGCGCAGAGCCGGGCGGGCGCGTGGGGGCCGAAGGTCGCCCACCGGATCGGCATCGTCGCCGCCGCCTTGCTGGCCGCGGGCGCGACGGTGCTGCTGTCG
>DATEPR010000665.1:0-6047 GCA_035273045.1 Pseudonocardiaceae bacterium
CGGCCGCGTGCTTCTCGCTGGCCAGTTACGCGCCGCTGGGTGCGCTGCCGGCGTCGGCCGGCGCGGGCGCGCTGGGCGCCGTCGCGCACGGCGCCGTGGGGCTGCTCGGGTTCAACCAGATCAGCGCGACCGCGCTCGCGGCCGTGGCCATCGGCCTGTGCGGCGGCACGATCTCCCGCCGGCTTCACGTGCCGCCACTGGTCATCGCGGTGTCCGGGCTCACACCGTTGCTGCCCGGCCTGACCACGTACCGGGCCATGTTCGAACTGGCCGTGCAGCGATCGCCGTCGGGCCTGTCGACGGCGGCGGCGGCCGTGGCGACCGCGCTGGCCCTGGCCGCCGGTGTGGTGCTCGGCGAGTTCTTCGCCCAGCCGGTGCGCACCGGGTTGGGCAGACTGGAACGGCGGCTGGCCGGCCCCCGGATGGCCGGTCCACTGCGGCCGTCCCGCCGCCGGCTGGACTGAGCAGCACGCCAGAGGGTGACCCGGGCCACCCCAGGGTGGCGCCATCATGGGGACGCGCCGCACGTCGCGGCTCATTAGCCTCAAGGTGGCGCGCCGGTGCGCTCCGCCATGCGGGAGTGAGTGCGAGGAGGGCTATCCAGGTGAGCGCGGGCTCAGGTTCGGCCGTGAACTTCGTGGTGGTCGCCAACCGCCTTCCGGTTGACCTGGAACGGCTGGACGACGGTTCGGAGAAGTGGCGGCACAGCCCGGGTGGGCTGGTCACCGCGCTGGAGCCGTTCCTGCGCTCGCGGCACGGCGCCTGGGTCGGCTGGCCCGGCGTCGCCGACGTCGACGTCGAGGAGTTCGCCGACGAGGGCATGGTGCTGCACCCGGTGTCGCTGTCCTCGGTGGAGGTTCGCGACTACTACGAGGGCTTCTCCAACGGCACGCTGTGGCCGCTGTACCACGACGTCGTGGCGCCGCCGGTGTTCGACCGCGCGTGGTGGGACAGCTACGTCAAGGTGAACCAGCGGTTCGCCGACGCCTGCGCCGAGGTCGCCGGTGAGGGCGCGACGGTTTGGGTGCAGGACTACCAGTTGCAACTGGTGCCGGCGATGCTCCGGGACCAGCGGCCGGACCTGCGAATCGGGTTCTTCCTGCACATCCCGTTCCCGCCGGTCGAGTTGTTCATGCAGTTGCCGTGGCGGACCGAGATCATCCGTGGCCTGCTCGGCGCCGACCTGGTGGGCTTCCACCTGCCCGGCGGCGCGCAGAACTTCCTGTGGCTGGCCCGCCGGCTGATCGGGCTGGAACCGAGCCGGGCCGCCGTCGGTGTGCGGACCAGACCCGGTCTGGTCCAGTTCGGCGACCGGACCGTCCGGGTCGGCGCGTTCCCGATCTCGATCGACGCGGCCGGGCTGGACCTGCTGTCCCGGCGGCGCGACGTGATCGCACGGGCCAAGCAGATCCGGGCCGACCTGGGCAACCCGCGCAAGATCATGCTCGGCGTGGACCGGCTGGACTACACCAAGGGCATCGACGTCCGGCTGCGCGCGCTGGGCGAACTGCTTGAGGAGAACCGGATCGACCCGACCGACGTCGTGATGATCCAACTGGCCACGCCGAGCCGGGCACGGGTGGGGCACTACCGGCAGATGCGCGGCAGCATCGAGGGCCAGGTCGGGCGGATCAACGGCGAGTTCGGCAGGGTCGGCCGGCCGGTCATCCACTACCTGCACCAGTCGGTGGACCGCGAGGAACTGGTGGCGTTCTTCTCGGCCGCCGACGTCATGGTGGTGACGCCGGTACGGGACGGCATGAACCTGGTGTGCAAGGAGTACGTCGCCAGCCGGCACGCCCTTGGCGGGGCGCTGGTGCTGTCCGAATTCGCCGGTGCCGCGGCCGAACTGACCAGTGCGCTGCTGGTCAACCCGCACGACCTGGACGGCGTGAAGAACGCGCTGCTGACCGCGCTCACCATGGACCCCGGCGAGGGCCGGCGCCGGATGCGGGCACTGCGCCGCCAGGTGCTCACGCACGACGTGGACAGGTGGGCCCGGTCCTTCCTGGCCGCCTTGAACCCCGTTGAACAGCACGAGCCGGCCTACTAGCACGATCGGGTGAGCGGCAATGACAGTGGACTCTCCGGTGGACTCGCTGGCGGACGGCCAACAGTCC
This sequence comes from Pseudonocardiaceae bacterium, assembly GCA_035273045.1. Lineage (GTDB taxonomy): Bacteria > Actinomycetota > Actinomycetes > Mycobacteriales > Pseudonocardiaceae > DATEPR01. Next base: position 2,121 of record DATEPR010000665.1, read on the forward strand.
CAGACCGGCCAAGACCGGTCGGCTACAGTGCCACCGTCCCGCCGGGCACGCCATGATCACCACGCCTGGGGTCGCCCCGTTCCCGCTGTTCAGAAAGCCGATGAACCGTGACAGCCGAATCACTATCTCCCGAATTGCGTCGTGCGCTGGTTCGGGTTGCCCGGGTACCTCGGCTGCTGGTGGCCAGCGACTACGACGGGACACTGGCGCCGATCGTGGCCGACCCGGAGCAGGCACGGCCGCTGCCGGAGTCGGTGGGCGCACTGCGGGTGCTGGCCGGGCTGCACGAGACGACGGCCGCGGTGATCTCCGGCCGGGCGCTGCGCGACCTGGCGACCCTGTCCCGGCTGCCCTCCGAGGTGCACCTGGTCGGCTCGCACGGTTCCGAGTTCGACATCGGGTTCGTGCACGCGCTGAACGCTGAGGCGAGGGCGCTGCACCGCAAGCTGGCCACCGAGCTGGAGGACCTGGTCGACGGCGAGCCAGGGGTGGGGCTGGAGGTCAAGCCGGCGTCGATCGCGGTGCACGTGCGGCGCGCCGAGTCCGGGACCGGTGAGCGGATCCTGAGCAGTGTGCGGTCCGGCCCGGCGACCTGGCCCGGCGTGTCGGTGACCGAGGGCAAGGCCGTCATCGAACTGGCCGTGATCGCCACGGACAAGGGCCACGCGCTGGACGTGCTGCGGCACGAGGCGGGCGCGTCGGCCGCGGTGTTCGTCGGCGACGACGTGACCGACGAGCGGGCGTTCGCCCGGCTGGCCGGCCCGGACGTGGGCATCAAGGTGGGTTCCGGGCAGTCGGCGGCCACGTTCCGGGTGGCCGACCCGGCCGCCGTCGCCACCGTGCTGGCGTTCCTGGTGGAGGAGCGGCGGGCCTGGCTGTACGGCGAGTCGGCGCCGCCGATCGAGCGGCTTTCCATGCTGGCCAACGAGTCCTCGGTGGCACTGGTGACGCCGGACGCGCGGCTGTCGTGGCTGTGCCACCCCGGCCCGGACACGGCGGCCGTGTTCGCCGACCTGGTCGGCGGCACCGGTGCCGGGCACTTCAGCGTGAAGCCGGAACGCAACGGGCTGCCCCTGGGCCAGCGGTACGTGCCGGGCACGATGACCGTGGAGACCCGCTGGTCCCAGTTGCTGGTCACCGACTACCTGGTGCACGGCCTGCCGTCGCACCGCACCGACATCGTGCGGGTGATCAGCGGGTCGACGAGGGCGACGGTGACGTTCGCGCCCCGACCCGAGTTCGGGCAGGTGCCGGTGCGGCTGCTGCCCGACACGGACGGGCTGCGCGTGACCGGCACCGGTGAGGCGATCGTGCTGCGCTCCCCCGGTGTCACGTGGGATGTGTCGTCGGACGGCATGCACGAGACCGCCCAGGCCACCGTGACCGTCACCCCCGACGCCCCTGTCGTGCTGGAACTGCGTTGCGGCACAACGGATCTGACCGCCCGCGACGGCGAGGAGACGCAGTGGCGGACGCGGGCCAACGCCTACTGGTCGGACTGGCTGGCCCGGCTGACGCTGCCCGGCCGGTCCCGGGACATGGTGGCGCGGTCGGCGTTGACGCTGCGCGGCCTGTGCGACGTCGAAACCGGCGGCATCCTGGCCGCCGCCACCACGTCGCTGCCCGAGGAGATCGGCGGCGTGCGCAACTGGGACTACCGGTACTGCTGGCTGCGGGACGGCGCGATGACCGCGAAAGCCTTGGTGTCGCTGGGTTCCACCGATGAGGCCGACGGCTACCTGCGGTGGCTGCACGGCGTCGTCGCCGGCCTGCCCGGCCCGGAGTACCTGCACCCGCTGTACACGCTGTCCGGCGGTTCACTGGTGCCCGAGGCCGTGATCGACACGCTGCCCGGCTACGCCGGCTCCCGCCCGGTGCGCGTGGGCAACCTGGCCACCAACCAGGTGCAGCTGGACGTGTTCGGACCCGTGGTGGACCTGATCGAGGAACTGTGCACGGTCCGCGGCTCGCTCACCGACGGCGACTGGTGGCTCGTCGAGGCCATGGCGCGGGCGGTGGCGGCCCGCTGGATGGAACCCGACCACGGCATCTGGGAGGAACGCCACGCGCCCCGGCACCACGTCTACTCCAAGGTGCAGTGCTGGGTGACGATCGACCGGGCGCTCAAGCTGGCCGCCCGGTGGGACCGGCCGGTGGACCCGAGCTGGGCCGGGCTGCGCGAGAAGATCGCGGCCGACGTGGTGGAGCGCGGCTGGCACGCCGACGCCTGCGGCGGCATCGGCGCGTTCACCACCGCCTACGACGGCGTCGACCTGGACGCGGCCTCACTGCACGTTGGGCTGGCCGGCCTGGTCGACCCCACCGACGAGCGGTTCATGGCGACCGTGACGGCGGTGGAGGCGGAGCTGCGGTCGGGTTCCACCGTGTACCGGTACCACCGGGACGACGGGCTGCCCGGCAGCGAGGGCGGGTTCCACCTGTGCGCCGCGTGGATGATCGAGGCCTACCTGCTGGTGGGCAGGCGCACCGAGGCCGAGGAACTGTTCGAGCAGATGCTGGACGCCGCCGGGCCGACCGGGCTGCTGCCCGAGGAGTACGACCCGATCGCGGAACGGTCGCTGGGCAACCACCCGCAGGCGTACTCGCACCTGGGCCTGATCCGCTGCGCCCAACTCCTGGACGACTAAGGCCGCAGCCGCTCCAGTGCGGCGCCGAGATCGGGCACCACGACCACGTCGACGCCGGCGGGCGACTCGCCGGAATCGGGCGGCACCAACGCCTTCGTGAAACCCAGCCGTGCTGCCTCGGCCAGCCTGCGGGGCACGTGCGGCACCCGGCGCACCTCGCCGGCCAGCCCGACCTCGCCGATCACCACCAGTCCCGCCGGGATCGGCACGTCGGTGTGCGCGGACGCCACGGCGAGAGTCAGCGCCAGGTCGGCGGCCGGCTCGACCACCCGCATCCCGCCCACGGTGGCCGCGTACACGTCCTGCTCGCCCAGCCGCACCCGGCCACGCTTCTCCAGCACCGCCAGGGCCATCGCCACCCGCGCCGAGTCCAGCCCGCTGACCGCCCGACGCGGTGCCGGCAGGTAGGACCGGGACACCAGCGCCTGCACCTCGGACAGCAGCGGCCGCTTGCCCTCCATCACGACCGTGACGGCCGTGCCGGCCACACCGGCGGTGTCGCCCCGGTTGAGGAACAGGCCGCTCGGGTCGGGCACGCCGGCGATGCCGTCCTCGCGCAACTCGAAGCAGCCCACCTCGTCCGCCGGGCCGAACCGGTTCTTCACGCCGCGCACCAGCCGCAGCGTGGAGTGCCGGTCGCCCTCGAAGTGCAGGACGACGTCCACCAGGTGCTCCAGCAGCCGGGGACCGGCGACGGCGCCGTCCTTGGTGACGTGCCCGACCAGCACCACCGGCAGGTCACGCTCCTTGGCCAGCGCGACCAGCGCGCCGGCGATCGCGCGGACCTGGGTGACACCGCCCGCCGAGCCGTCCACGAGTGTCGACGAGATCGTCTGCACCGAGTCCACCACCAACAGTCCCGGCGCGACCGCGTCCACGTGGCCGAGGACGGCGGACAGTTCGCTCTCCGCGGCCAGGAACAGGCGGTCGTGCAGGTTGCCGGTGCGCTCGGCACGCAGCCGGACCTGCCCCGCCGACTCCTCACCCGTGACGTACAGCGAGGGCCGGCCGGACGCGGCGGCCCAGCGGTGCGCGACCTCCAGCAGCAGTGTGGACTTCCCCACACCCGGCTCACCGGCCAGCAGCACCACGGCACCGGGCACGATTCCGCCGCCGAGCACCCGGTCCAGCTCGCCGACACCGGTGGGCACCGCCCTGGCGACCTCGATGTCCACCTGGCCGATCGGGCGGGCCGGGGTGCGCGGCGGGCCGGCGGCGCCGATCCTGGCCAGCGCCGGCCGCGCGGCGGCCAGTTCCTCGACTGTGCCCCACGCCTGGC
>DATEPR010000666.1:0-3680 GCA_035273045.1 Pseudonocardiaceae bacterium
TGGGATCTCCAGGACGCGGCCCTCGGGCAGGTGCACGGTGTGCGGCACGTCGGCCTGGCGGACCAGGCCCGGCCAGTAGTCGATGCGCGGCTGGGCGTGCATCGAGTACATCTGGGTCATGTCGATGTACCAGCCCGGCACGGAACCGAGGCCGTAGGAGGTGAACTGGGCCAGGAAGCCGGACACCGTGGCGGCGTCCGGCGCGGCGACCGCGACCTGCACGGGCACGGTGGCCTGCCACTGGTCGGCGGGGTCGTCCACCTGCCTGCCGCAGACGGTGAACCGCAGTTCGTCGAGTTTGTGGTCCTCGGCGGCGCGCTGGGCCTGGGCTCGGAGCACGGCCAGCTTCTCGTCGATCCGCAGCCCGGTCGGGTACAACCACACCGCGCCCCGGTAGCCGTTCTGCACGTTGATGCCGACCTTCGTGGTCGGCGGCGGCGGGCTGCCCTTGGCGCCGGTGACCCGGACCCGGTCCGGTCCGTCCTGGACGACGGTGATGGCGTCGGTGTGCCAGGTGACGTCCGGGTTGAGGTAGCGCGGACCCTGGATCTCGTACAGGAGTTGGGCGATGACCGTGTCCACGGTGACCGCGCCGCCGTCCGTGGCGCGTTTGGTGACCACGAACGTGCCGTCGCCGGCCACCTCGGCGATCGGGAACCCGGGCAGCAGGTTGTCGGCGATCTCGGTGAACGCGGCGAAGTTGCCTCCGGTGGCCTGCGGCCCGCACTCGATGACGTGCGCCGCCGCGGTCGCCCCGGCGATCTTGTCCAGCTCGTCGCGTGCCCAGCCGTGCCACCACGCCGCCGGACCGGTGACCAGGGAGGCGTCCGCGACCCGGCCGGTGACCACGATGTCGGCGCCTTCGTCCAGGGCGGCCTTGATGCCCCAACCGCCGAGGTAGGCGTGCACGGCGAGCAGTTCGGCCGGGTCCCTGGTCAGCGGCTCACCGGTGTCCACATGGGACAGTTGGCCGGTGGCGATCAGTTCGGCGGCGTGCGCGCGCAGGTCGTCGCCGGCGACGTGGGCGACCGTCAGGTCGAGACCGCGTTCGGCGATCTCGGCGCGAATGGCCTCGGCCAGGCCGGCCGGGTGGTATATGCCCGCGTTGGTGACGACCTTGATGCCGCGCTCGGCGAGCACCGCCAACTGGGGGCGTAGCTGGCGCAGGAAGTACTCCGAATAGAAGCGGTCCTGCGCCTCGGGGTGGGCGCGGAACCCGGCGACGACCATGGACATGGTGATCTCGGCCATCGAGTCGCCGATCACCACGTCGACCGGTTCGCCGGTGACCGCCTCCTCGAACGCGCTGAACCGGTCGCCCATGGCACCGGAGAAGTTCGCGATCCGCACCGGCCGGCGCACGGCACCACCCTCCCATCTTCGGGACGTCCGTGGCGCATCCTAGGCGCGCACCGGAACGGACCCGGTGCAGGACGGTCCGGTACCCGTTGCTCCTGCTTCCGGGCGGAACGGATTTTCCACGCGGCCCTTACCACCGGCTCGCATCGGTGCGAGCCTGTCGGCGTGCGGATCAGGTACTGCGACACCCCAGCCGGTCGCGTCGCGTACGCGACCAGCGGCACCGGGCCACCCTTGCTGTGTGACTCGGGGTGGGTGACGCACCTGCGCGGCCAACTGGAGTTGTTCGCGTTCGCCGACTTCGTGGGGCGGCTGGCGCAGCGGTACACCGTGATCCGCTACGACAAGCCGGGCTGCGGGCTGTCCGACCGCACCGGCGTCGACCTGTCGTTCGACGCCCAGGTGGCGACCGCGGTCGCGGTGGCCGACGCCGTCGGTGCGGACCGGTTCCGGCTGTTCGGGGCGTCGCAGGGCGGACAGTTGGCCGCCGCGGTCGCGGCCCGCCACCCGGACCGGGTCGAGTCGCTGGTGCTGTACGGCACCTGCGCGGACGGCGCCGAGCTGGCACCACCGGACGTCCGTGCGTCGATCGTGGCGCTGGTGCGGGCGCACTGGGGCATCGGGTCGAAGCTGATGACCGGCATCTTCGTCGCCGATCCCGGTGCGGCGGAGGTCGAGGCGTTCACCCGCCTCCAGCGCGCCGGTGCGACCGCCGAAGTGGCGGGTGAACTGCTGGACGTCTACTACCGAACCGACATCCGCGACCTGCTGCCCACGGTCCGCGCCCGCACGGCGGTGCTGCACCGGGAGCAGGACACCGCGACGGCGTTCGCGTTGGGCCGCGAGGTGGCGTCACTGGTGCCCGGCGCCGTGCTCGTGCCGTTGCCCGGCCAGGGTCACCTCTACTACCACGGCGAATGGGCGCCGGTGCTGGACGCGACCCTGGATTTCCTTGGTGCCAACGGATCGGGGCCGCTGACCGGGCGGGAACTGGAGGTCGCCCGCCTGGTCGCCGACGGCCTCACCAACCAGGCGATCGCCAGCAGGCTGGCGATCGCGCCGCGTACGGCGGAGGCTCACGTCGAGCACATCCGGCGGAAACTCGGTGTGCGGTCGCGGGCCCAGATCGCGGCCTGGGTGAGTAGGTAGTTCCACGGACACTGGCGCCGCGAACCGCGCCGCCGACCGGCCGCCGCTAGGTACATCGCCCGATGTCCGCGCGCCCGGCGGCGATCTACTGTGTGGCTCATGACGGAGGGTGATGGGCCACGGGTGGGGATGTTCCCGCCGCCCGGCCTGCTGGACCGGGGGACGGACGCGGCGCGGGAGTACCTGGCGCGGGTCGCCGAGGCGGGCGTCGACCATGTGTGCTGTGGCGACCACGTGAGCTTCGGCGGCGGCCGGGGCACCGACGGATTGGTGCAGGCGACGGCCCTGGCGATGCTGCATCCCGCGTTGCCGGTGCACACCGGGGTCTACCTGCTGCCGCTGCGGCATCCGGTGCCGGTCGCGCGGCAGTTGGCCGACCTGGCGCGGCTGGCGCCCGGACGGTTGGTGTTCGGCGTCGGCATCGGCGGCGAGGACCGGCACGAGGTCGCGATCTGCGGTGTCGACCCGGCAACGCGCGGCAGGCGGATGGACGAGTGCCTGACCGTGTTGCGCGGCCTGCTGGCCGGGAACCCGGTGACGCTGCACGGCGAGTTCTTCGACCTGACCGACGCGGTCGTGTCGCCCGCGCCGGCGCCGCCGATTCCGATCGTCATCGGAGGACGGTCGGACGCCGCGATCCGGCGTGCGGGCAGGCTGGGGGACGGCTGGCTGGGCATCTGGAACTCACCGGACAGGTTCGCGGCAGCGGTCGACATGGCCGGTCCGGGCCGGCATGCCATGCAGGTGTGGTGCGGGTTCGCGGACGACAGGGCGACCGCGCGATCGGTTCTGGCACAGGCGATGCAGGGGTTCTACGGGATGCCGTTCGAGCGATTCGACCGCTACTGTCCATATGGGACACCGGAGGACGTGGCCGGGTTCCTGGCGCGCTACGTGGCGGCCGGCTGCACCGAGTTCAACCTGATTCCGCAGGCGCCGGACGACGATCAGGCACTGGCCGGGGTGGCCGCCGTCCGGAAGCTGCTGGCGTGATCGTCGTCGAGCCGCGCTACAGCGGCCCGCCGAACCGCGGCAACGGCGGCTACGTCAGCGGACTGCTCGCCGCCCATGTCGACGGCACCGCCGAGGTCACCCTCCGCGGGCCGACACCGCTGGGTGTGCGGCTGACCGTCGAACACCATGCGGGCGGGGTGCGCATGGTGGACGGTGCG
>DATEPR010000667.1:0-12314 GCA_035273045.1 Pseudonocardiaceae bacterium
CCAGCCCTGCGCCGAGTCGCAGCCGATCCGGCGCAGCCGGCGTGCCTGCTCCGGCGTTTCCACGCCCTCGGCGGTGACGGTCAGGTCCAGTGCGTGGGCCAGGGCGACGAGGGTGGCCACGATCTGCGCGTCCACCGGGTCGGACCGCTCGGCGGCCCGCAGGCCCTCCACGAACGAGCCGGCGATCTTCAGCTCGGTGACGGGCAGGTGGCGCAGGTAGGCCAGGTTCGAGTAGCCGGTGCCGAAGTCGTCGATCGCGATCCGCACGCCGGCGTCGGCCAGCCGGCGCAGCGCCTCCAGCGGCTCGTCCGCCGTACCCATGATCGCGCTCTCGGTGAGCTCCAGTTGCAGCTGGTGCGGCGGCAGGCCGGTGTCCCGCAGCACGGCCAGCACGTCGTCCACGATGCCCGGCTCACGGGACTGGCGCACCGCGAGGTTGACGCTGACGAACGGCGCGTCCGAGCCGAACCGGTCCAGCCAGGACCGGGCCTGGCGGCACGCGGTGCGCAGCACCCACCGGCCCAGCGGCACGATCAGCCCGGTCTCCTCGGCCAGGTCGATGAACCGGTCCGGGCCGAGCCGGCCCAGTTCCGGGTGCATCCAGCGGACCAGCGCCTCCACGCCCACGGTCCGCTCGTCACGCAGCCGGACCAGCGGCTGGTACTCGACGAAGAACTCCTCCCGGTCCATCGCCGCGGGCAGCGCGGCGGACAGGGTGAACCGGCCCACCTCGTGCGCGTTGCGCTCCGGGTCGTACACCCGCCAGCGGCCCTTGCCGTCCGCCTTGGCCCAGTACTGGGTGATGTCGGCGTCCCGGACCAGGTCGGCGGACGTGGTGCCGGCCAGCGGCCGCTCCACCACGCCGATGCTCGCGGTGACGGTCAGCTCGTGGCCGCCGATGCGGACCGGCGCGCGCAGCGCGTCCAGCACGGTCCTGGCGATGGCGACCACGTCCTCGGTGCCGGTGGTGCCCTCGACGAGCACCACGAACTCGTCCCCGCCCATCCGGGCGATCAGCCGGCCCCGCCCGGCGATGGCCTCGTCCAGCCGTCGCGCCACCGACACCAGCAGCCGGTCGCCGACGGCGTGGCCGAGGCTGTCGTTGATCACCTTGAACCCGTCCAGGTCCAGGTAGCACATGCCGACCCGGCCGCCGGCAGCGGCGCCGCCGTCGTTGCCGGCCGCGAACACCCGGGCCAGGCGGTCCAGGAACAGCGACCGGTTGGGCAGGCCGGTGAGCGGGTCGTGGGTGGCCTGGTAGCGCAGCCGCTCGGACAGCGCGTGCCGTTCGGTGACGTCCTCCATCACGGCGACGACGAACTGGGGCGAACCGTCGTCACCCCGCACCAGCGAGCAGGTGACGTGCGCCCAGACCCAGCCGCCGTCCGGCCGGCACAGCCGCTTCTCCACCTGGTAGTGGTCCAGTTCGCCGCGGCACACGTGTTCGAAGGAGTCCCACAGGCCATCGGCCAGGTCGTCCGGGTGCACGTAGTCGCGCACGTTGCTGGCCAGCACCGCCGGCCGGGTCATGCCGGTCATCCGCAGCAGCGCGGAGTTGGCCTCGACGACCCGGCCGGTCCGGTCGGCGATGCCGATGCCGATGGCCGCGTCGGCGAACATGGCCCGGAACTTGGCCTCGCTGGCCCGCAGCGCCGCCTCGGCCTCCGCCCTGGCGTCCAGCACGGCGCTGTGGATGGCCTCCTGCTCGCTGAGGACACGTTCCCGCAGGCCCAGCGCGTAGCCGGCGGCGAATCCGCCCAGCACGGCGGTCATCCGGGCGGCCGGCTGGACGCCGGTCAGCCCGAGTTCGGGCAGCAGCCGCTCGCCGATGATCCGCACCGACCGCTCGACGGAGTCGCCGCTGGTGAAGTGCGCGGCGACCAGGCGGGCACCGGCGGCCCGCGCCGGCCCGGGCGCGAACGGCTCGGCCAGCAGGGCGGTGACCAGGTCGTCGGTCAGTTCGGTGAGCAGGTCGACCACCTCGTCCCGGCGCAGCGGGATGTAGCTGGTGCCGACCAGGACCGAAGCCCACAGTTCGGCGAACACCCTGGACCGCCGGGCCGTGCCGGTCACGCTCGTGCCATCGGTCGACTCACCCGAAAGCCAGGCCGGGCCAGTCACCGTGGCTCCCCTCTCGACAGTCCGTGTCGACTCTCCGGAGCATACGACCGACCGAGTGAACGATCTTCGGCGGACATGGTGGCCACCCGGCAGTGGATCACCGTTCGTGCGGCCGGTGCCGCGCCGCCCGGGAACCGGCGCCGTGCGCGAACGACGCCGACTCGTCGCCGCGCATCGGCGCGCCCTGCCGGCCCAGCAGCGTCACGGTCCGCTTCAGGTCGCCGACCAGCAGGTCCGCCATGTCGTGGGTGAATCCGTTGCGCACCACGATCCGCAGCGCGGCCAGGTCGGTCCGGTTGGCCGGGAACGTGTACGCGGGCACCAGCCAGCCGGACTCGCGCAGCACGGCGGACACGTCGAACACCGAGTACGCCGTGACCTCCGGTGCCAGGGTGAACGCGAACACCGGCAGTTGGCCGCCGTCGGTGAGCAGGCGGAACGGGCCGAGCCCGGCGATCTCGCCGGACAGCCGGGTGGCGACGTCCCGGCACTGGTACTGCACCCGCTGGTAGCCGTCGAAGCCCAGCCGGATGAAGTTGTAGTACTGGGCCGCGACCTGGGCGCCGGGCCGGGAGAAGTTCAGCGCGAACGTGGGCATGTCGCCGCCGAGGTAGTTGACCCGGAACACCAGTTCCTCGGGCAGCGCCTCGGCGTCCCGCCACACCACCCAGCCGACGCCGGGATAGACCAGGCCGTACTTGTGCCCGGACGTGTTGATCGACGCGACCCTGGGCAGGCGGAAGTCCCACACCAGGTCCGTGTCGCAGAAGGGCGCGATCATGCCGCCGGACGCGCCGTCCACGTGCACCGGGACGTGGATGCCGGTGCGTTCCTCGTAGGCGTCCAGCGCGGCGCACACGTCGGCGACCGGCTCGTAGCCGCCGTCGAACGTGGAGCCCATGATCGCCACGACGCCGATGGTGTTCTCGTCGCACAGCCGGACCGCCTCCTCGGCGGACAGCAGGAACCGGTCGCCCGCCATCGGCACCAGCCGCGGCTCGACGTCCCAGTAGTTGGCGAACTTGTCCCAGCAGATCTGGACGTTGATCCCCATCACGATGTTCGGCCGCTCGGTCGAGCGCCCCTCGGCCTGCCTGCGGTGCCGCCAGCGGCGTTTCATGGCCAGCCCGGCGAGCATGCAGGCTTCACTCGATCCGGTGGTTGAGCAGCCGATCGCGGTCGACTCGTCCGGTGCGTGCCAGAGCTGGGCGAGCATCTTCACGCACCGGGACTCCAGTTCGGCGGTGCGCGGGTACTCGTCCTTGTCGATCATGTTCTTGTCGAACGTCTCGGTCATCAGTCGGGTGGCCTGCTGCTCCATCCACGTGGTGACGAACGTGGCCAGGTTGAGCCGCGCGTTGCCGTCCAGCATCAGCTCGTCGTGCACGATCTGGTAGGCGATCTCCGGGTCGATGCCCCGTGCCGGGAAGGAGTCCTTCGGCACCTGCACCGGCACCCGGGTGAACACGGGATTCACGGCGACGTCCTGGCCGGAGCCGGTCCTGCGGTGCGCCGAAGGGTGTTCCAGAGGCATGGTCGAACCCTAGCGAGCGGGTCGCTTCCGGCGTTCGGTCGAGATGCGGCATCACCCACACAGCGGCACCCTTAGTCCAAACAGTGCAAGATCGTTCACCCGGACGTCAGGGGATTGCCGTGGTTGGCACGAAGAACTGTGCTCTGGTGGCCGCACTGACCCCGCTGCTGGCCTGCCTGCTCACCACCACGCCGGCCGCGGCCACGCCGACCGGTCCGGAGATCACCCATCCGCAGGACGACTGGGCCGGCTCGCAGATCGCCAAGCACGAGGGCGGCGGCATCCGGCCGATGGCCGGGCCGCCGCCGGCGACCGCCGACACGGTGCCGATGGGCATGGACGTGAGCAGCCACCAGGGCAACGTCAACTGGACCACGGTGGCGCGGGATGGCGCCGCGTTCGTGTACGTCAAGGCGACCGAGGCCGGTTCCTATGTGAACCCGTTCTTCGCCCAGCAGTACACCGGCGCGTACCGGGCGGGGCTGGTCAGGGGCGCGTACCACTTCGCGACGCCGAGTTCGTCGCCGGGCGCCGCGCAGGCCAATTGGTTCGTCAACCACGGTGGGAGGTGGTCGGCCGACGGCAGGACGCTGCCGCCGGCACTGGATCTGGAGTACAACCCGTACGGTCAGTCGTGCTACGGCATGTCGCCGGCAGCCCTGGTGTCGTGGGTGCGCGCGTTCGTCGACACCGTGCACGCCAGGACGACCCGCTGGCCGACGATCTATACCAGCACGTCGTGGTGGTCGCTGTGCATGGGCGGCTACGCCGGCTTCACCGCGGATCCACTGTGGATCGCCCGGTACAACACGCACGTCGGCGCGCTGCCGCCGGGCTGGCGGACGTGGGTGATCTGGCAGTTCGCCGACGCCGGCAGGTTCCCCGGCGACCAGGACGAGTTCGGCGGCACGGCGGCCGCGCTGCGGGCGCTGGCCAGCGGCTGACGTTAACTATTGACGAACTACCGTGACATCCGGTTAGCGATAGAGCAGACTGCTGGCTGACCTCGGCGCCGCGCGGCCGGAAAGTGCCGCGCGGCTATTTCCGCTGCGTTCCGCACAATGCCGCGATTAACAATTGACAAATCGTCGTGGCCGACCGCTCACCGATTTTTCACGGGGTCGTCGTGATTGATGAACCACAAGGCGTGACAACGGCTCGGCGAGTGCAGCACACTACCCAGCGGCCGGTCGTCCCAAACCTCCGGCCACAAAATCGAGGGCACATCGAAAGGGTCAACCATGAAGTTCTCACTCGGGATGAGGCGCGCCGCAATCGGGGCATTAGCCGCGGGGACATTCGCCGGTGCCATCCTGTTGGGCACCGGCGGCCCCGCTTCCGCCGCAGCCAATCCGTTCCACCAGACGCCGGCCCAGATCGCCGCGCAGAAACTCGTCACCCACCCGCAGGACGACTGGCTGGGCTCGACCGTCAGGGCACACGACCCGGCCATGGCCGCGAACGCGACGGTGCAGCCGCTGGTCACCGGTCCGAAGGGGCTGGACGTGAGCAGCCACCAGGGCGCGGTGAACTGGGCGACGGTGGCCGCGAACGGCGCCAAGTTCGCCTACGTCAAGGCAACCGAGGGCACGTACTACACCAGCCCCGACTTCACCCAGCAGTACAACGGCTCGTACAACAACGGCCTGATCAGGGGCGCGTATCACTTCGCGACGCCGAACACCACGGGCGGCGCGACCCAGGCCGACTTCTTCGTCGCGCACGGCGGCGGCTGGTCGAAGGACGGCAAGACGCTGCCCGGCCTGCTGGACATCGAGTACAACCCGTACGGCGCCGAGTGCTACGGCCTGAGCCACGCCGGCATGGTCAACTGGATCCTGGCGTTCAGCAACGAGTACCACGCCAAGACGACCCGCTGGCCGGTCATCTACACCACCACCGACTGGTGGAGCACGTGCACCGGCAACACCGGCGACTTCTCGTCCACCAACCCGCTGATGCTGGCGTGCTACTGCGCCACGCCGGGCGCGATGCCGTTCAACTGGTCGTTCCAGACCATCTGGCAGTTCGCCGACTCCGGCGTCTTCCCGGGTGACCAGGACGTGTTCAACGGCGACATCACGCGCGTGCAGGCACTGGCCAACGGCTGAGCCCGCGACCGGCGAACGGTCGTTCCGTCTGGTCAGCGGGGCGGCCGGTCGCCGGTTTCGGCGCCGCGTGCGGCGTAATCCACCTGTGCCGATCGGGTTATCCCGGTCGGGCGGCAAAGGTGGTATTGCTGTGCAGACGTTTCGTCGGGGGAACGGTCGGGAGAGGTGATCGGATGAGCGCGGTGCCCTGGCTGGTGGTCGGGTGGCTGTGCACCGCGGGCGGCGCGCTGGCGCTGGTGTTCGCGTGGGTGGCCACCGGTGAGCGCAACGACCGGCAGCGACAGCGGCAGTGGGTGCTCAACGGTGTGCTGGTGCTGGCGGTCGGCATGTTCACGCTGGTGTCCGGCCTGCTGCTGGGCACGCCCGGCACCGGTGCGGCGGCGGCGTTGCAGACCGGTGGCCTGGCCGCCGCGGTCGTGCTGGCGCTGTACGCGCTGTGGCTGGCCAACCGGCGGCAGCACCTGGCCGAGACGGGCCGCGCGCTCGCCGGCCAGCACGCCGAACTGGACGAGCGGAAGCTGCGGCTGGAGGAGTCCCGGCAGGAACTGGACCGGCAGCGGGCTCGGGACGACCGGAGCCGCTCCGCGGACGAACGGTTCGCCAGGGCGCTGGAACTGCTCGGGCACGACGCCGACCAGGTCCGGGCCGGCGCGCTGCACGCGCTGGCCGGGCTGGCCCGCAGCCGGCCCGACTACACGCAGACCACACTGGACATCCTGTGCGCGTACCTGCGCCGCCCCTACGACCACGCCACCTACCTGGAACGCCGCACCGCCGACACGGCGGGCGACGCGCCGGCCGAACAGCAGGACGACGCCTGGCAGGACGTGGCCGCAGACCGGGAACGCCAGGTGCGGCTGGCCGCGCAGCGGCTGGTCATCGACCTGCTGCCGTCAGTGTCCGAACCGGACGCACCCGAGTACGACCTGGACCTGACCGGCGCCGCGCTGGAGTACTTCGACCTGTCACACAAGCGGGTCGGCTCGTTCACCGCGCGGTCGGCCCATTTCTACACGGCGGTGTCGTTCGAGGGTGCCCGGTTCACCGGCCCGATCTGGCTGACCTGGGCCCACCTGTGGGGTGAGGTGTTCCGCGCCAACGACATGGTGTGCCAGGGCATCTCGTGGTGGAGCAACTTCACCGCGAGCGGTCCGGTCGAGTTCGACCGGACCGAGTTCCACGGCGAGACGAAGTTCGCGTACGCCACGTTCGCCGACCGGGTGTCGTTCGCCGGCTGCCGGTTCTCCTCCACTGTGGACTTCCAGCACACGGACTTCCTCGGCGAGCTGAGCTTCGTCAAGGCCGAGGGGCTGGTCGGCCGGACCACCGGCATGCACGTGTCGCTGGTGCACGACGTGCGGCTGCCGGTCGGCTGGGTGGTCGACACGCGGGACGCCCGTGAACCGGGCCGCGGCCTGGTTCGCGCCTGAAGGGTCAGCCGAACAGCTTCGGCAGCGTGCCCTCCCAGGCCGCCGCCAGTTCCGCCAGGCCGAACGTGGCGACGCCGTCGATCACCACGTCCGCCGATTCCGCCGGCACGTCACCGATCCGGGTCGCCGGCTGGCCGCGTTCGGCGCACAGCTCGGCGAACCGGTCCGCCGCGTCCGCCGGCACGGCCACCAGCGCGCGGCCGGCCGACTCGGCGAACAGCCACACGAACGGGTCGGCGCCGGCGGGGAGCGTGATCCGGCAACCGGTCCCGCCGATCAGGGCCGCCTCGACCACGGCCTGGGCCAGCCCGCCGTCGGACAGGTCGTGCGCCGCCGCCACCAGGCCGGCCCGGGACGCGGCGTGCAGTGTCCGCGCGAGCAGGCGTTCCGCGGCCAGGTCGACCGAGGGCGGCCGGCCGCCGAGATGGCCGTGCGCCACGTGGGCCCATTCGGAACCGCCGAACTCGTCCCTGGTGGTGCCGAGCAGGAACAACTCCTGGCCGGGACCGATCGCCGTGGCGATGCGGTGGCGGACGTCGTCGATCACGCCGAGGACGCCGACCAGCGGTGTGGGCAGGATCGCGGTGTCGCCGGTGGAGTTGTAGAAGCTGACGTTGCCGCCGGTCACCGGGATGCCCAGGGCGCGGCAGCCGTCGGCGAGGCCGTGCAGCGCCTCCCGGAACTGCCACATCACGCCCGGGTCCTCCGGCGAGCCGAAGTTGAGGCAGTCGGTGACGGCCGCCGGCACGGCACCGGTGACCGCGACGTTCCGGTACGCCTCGGCGAGCGCCAGTTGCGCCCCGGCGTACGGGTCGAGCGCCACGAACCGGGCGTTGCAGTCGGTGGCGACGGCGACTCCCCGGCCGGTCCGCTCGTCGATCCGGATCATGCCCGCGTCGGCCGGCTGCGCCAGCACGGTGCCGCCGCGCACGTAGCGGTCGTACTGCTGGGTGACCCACCGCCGGGACGCCAGGTTGGGCGAGGCGACCATGCGCAGCACGGTGGTCCGCAACTCGTCCGGGGTGGCCGGCCGGGCCAGCCGGTCCGGCGAGTCGGCGACGAGCGCGTCCTGCGCCACCGGGCGCGCCACCGGCCGCCGGTACACCGGACCCTCGTGGGCGACCGTGCGCGGCGGCACGTCCACCACCACCGAGCCGTGCCAGGTGATCACCAGCCGGCCGGAGTCGGTGACCTCGCCGATCTCGGTGGCGAGCACGTCCCACTTGCGGCACACGGCGAGGAAGTCCGCGACGTCGTCCGGCCGGACCACGGCCATCATGCGTTCCTGCGACTCGCTGGACAGCACCTCGGCCGGCGTCATGTCCTTGGCCCGCAACGGAACTCGGTCCAGGTCGACCAGCATCCCGCCGTCGCCGGCACTGGCCAGCTCACTGGTCGCGCAGGACAGCCCGGCGCCGCCGAGATCCTGGATGCCCACCACCAGGCCGGCGGCGAACAGTTCCAGGCAGCACTCGATCAGCACCTTCTCGGTGAACGGATCGCCGACCTGCACGCTGGGCAGCTTCTTGCGGCCGGTACCGCCCTCGTCGCCGGAGAACGTGTCCGACGCGAGCACGGACACGCCGCCGATGCCGTCCAGCCCGGTGCGCGCGCCGAACAGGATGACCTTGTTGCCCCGGCCGGTGGCGTGCGCCAGGTGCAGGTCCTGAGCCCGCATCGCCCCCACGCACAGCGCGTTCACCAGCGGGTTGCCGGCGTACGTGGCGTCGAACACCACCTCGCCGCCGACGTTGGGCAGGCCGAGGCAGTTGCCGTAGCCGCCGACGCCGGCCACCACGCCGGGCAGCACCCGCCGCGTGTCCGGCGCGTCCGCCGGGCCGAACCGGATGGAGTCCTGCACCGCCAGCGGCCGGGCGCCCATCGCCAGGATGTCCCGCACGATCCCGCCGACACCAGTCGCCGCACCCTGCACCGGTTCCACATAGGACGGATGATTGTGGCTCTCCGCCTTGAACGTCACCGCCCAGCCGTCGCCGACATCGACCACGCCCGCGTTCTCGCCGATGCCGGCGAGCATCTTCGCGCGCATCTCGTCCGTCGTGGTCTCGGCGAAGTAGCGCAGGTGGACCTTGCTGGACTTGTAGGAGCAGTGCTCGCTCCACATCACCGAGTACATGGCCAGTTCCGCGTCGGTCGGCCGGCGGCCGAGGATCTCCCTGATCCTGGCGTACTCCTCGGCGCGCAGCCCCAGTTCGCGGTACGGCTGCGGGTGGTCCGGCGTGGCGGCGGCGTGCGCGACGGTGTCCACCGTGTCGGTCGACGTCATGCCGCCACCAGGTGGTCCAGCACCGACTGGAACATGCCCAGGCCGTCGGTGCCCGGTCCGGTGAGCGGGTCCACGGCGTGCTCGGGATGCGGCATCAGGCCGACGATCCGGCCGGTGGCGTCGGTGACGCCGGCGATGTCGTCCCGGGAACCGTTGGGATTGCCCAGGTAGCGGAACACCACCCGGCCCTCGCCGGACAGCCGCCGCAGCGTGTCGGCGTCGGCCACGTAACAACCCTCCATGTGCTTGAGCGGAATCACGATCTCCGCGTCCCTGGCGTAGCGGCTGGTCCACACCGTGTCCGGGTTGTCCACCCGCAGCGGCTGGTCCCGGCACACGAAGTGCAGGCTCTCGTTGCGGGTCAGCGCGCCGGGCAGCAGGCCCGCCTCGCACAGCACCTGGAAACCGTTGCAGATCCCCAACAACGGCAGGCCGCGCCCGGCGGCGGCGACCACCTCGCCCATCACCGGGGCGAACCGGGCGATCGCGCCGGCCCGCAGGTAGTCGCCGTAGGAGAAGCCGCCCGGCAGGATGACCGCGTCCACCGACCGCAGGTCGGCGTCGCCGTGCCAGAGCGCCACCGGTTCGGCGCCCACCAGGCGGACCGCGCGGACGGTGTCCACGTCGTCCAGGCTGCCCGGGAACGTGACGACCCCGATGCGGCTCATTCCGCCACCCGGCGCACGGTCCACTGCTCGATCACCGGGTTGGCCAGCAGGCCGTCGGCGATCCTGGCCAGCGTGGCGTCGTCCACCGAGTCGTCCACCTCCAACTCGAACCGCTTGCCCTGGCGGACCTCGGTGATGCCGGTGAAGCCGAGCCGGGGCAGCGCGTTCGCGACGGCTTGTCCCTGGGGGTCGAGGATCTCCGGTTTGGGCATGACGTCGACGACGACACGGGCCACTGGCGTTACTCCCGGTTCACGGTGACGGTACTGCTGAATGGTACCTGAGCAGCGTGTTCGCTCCTGGCGAGACACCTGGCGGCGGGTCGCCGGAGGGTGCAGGCTCTCGCACATGCGACTACTGGTGCTGGGCGGAACCGTGTTCCTGAGCAAGGCCGTGGCTGCCGAGGCGGTGGCCAGGGGCCACGAGGTGACGTGCGCGGCGCGCGGCACGTCCGGCCCGCCGCCGGACGGCGCCACCCTCGTCACCGTCGACCGGGACGGGCCGGACGGCCTGGCGCCGCTGGCCGGGCAGGGCTTCGACGCCGTGGTGGACGTGGCGGCCATCTCCTACCCGTGGGTGGCCGAGGCGCTGGACGTGCTGGGCGGCAAGGCGGGGCACTGGACGTTCGTGTCCACCGTCAACGTCTACTCCGACGACGTCACCCAGGGCCAGAGTCCCGGCGCGCCACTGGTGGCGCCGCTGCGGGAGGGCACCACCCGGGACGGTGAGATCGAGAAGTACGGCGCGATCAAGGTGGCCAGTGAGGACGCGGTGCGCGACGCGATGGGTGACCGCGCGTTCGTGGTGCGGCCCGGCCTGATCACCGGACCCGGCGACCGCAGCGACCGGTTCGGTTACTGGCCCGCCCGGTTCCACCGCGGTGGCCGCGCGGTCGTGCCGGCGCCGTCCGAGCAGCCGATCCAGCACATCGACGTGCGCGACCTGGCCAGTTGGATCGTGACCGCGGGCGAGCAGCGGATCGCCGGCACGTTCGACGGCATCGGCCCGGTGCGGCCGCTGGACGACGTGCTGCGGGAGATCGCGGCCGTGGCCGGTGGCGGCGCCGAACTGGTGCCGATCCCGCCGGAGGCGCTGAAGGCGGCCGGTGTCCAGCCGTGGGGTGGCCAGAAGTCGCTGCCGCTGTGGCTGCCGCCGTCGCACTGGGGCGTGTCGTCGCACGACCCGGCGGCGTCGATCGACGCCGGGCTGCGGCCGCGGCCGCTGGCCGAGACCGTCGCCGGCGCGCTGGCCACCGAGCAGGAACTGGGACTGGACCGGGAACGCAAGGCCGGGCTGTCCGCCGACGAGGAGGCCGCGGTCCTCGCGGCGGCCTAGGGTGTACGCCGACAGCCCCTCGGCGCAAGGAGGCCAATCGTGCGGATCATCCACTTCGGACACTCGTGTGTGCTGTTGGAGACCGGCTCGGCGCGGCTGCTGATCGATCCCGGCACGTTCGCCGTCGGTTTCGAGACGGCCAGGGAACTGGACGCGGTCCTCGTGACGCACCAGCACCCGGACCACCTGGACACCGAGCGGCTGCCGGCCCTGCTGGTGGCCAACCCGAAGGCGGCGCTCGTCGTGGACGAGGGCACGGCGCCGGTGGCCCGGCAGGCCGGGCTCACGCCGACCGTGCTGCGGCCCGGCGAGCACACCACGATCGCCGGCGCCGCCATCCACGTGGCGGGCGGCCGGCACGCCGTGATCCACCCCGACGTGCCGGTCATCCCGAACAACGGCTACGTCGTCGACCACGGCGCCTACTACCACCCGGGCGACTCGCTGGTGGTGCCCGAGCAGGCCGTGGACGTGCTCGGCGTGCCGGTGGTGGCGCCGTGGCTGAAGATCAGCGAGGCGATCGACTTCGTCCGGGCGGTCAAGCCGAGGGTGGCCATGCCGATCCACCAGGCGATCCTCGCCGAACTCGGGGTCGGCCTCTACCACAGCCTGCTGGAACGGCTGGGCGGCGTCACGGTCGGCGCGCCACCGCACGGGGAGTCGACCGCGCTGTGACCGGCGGCCGGGACCGCTGCGCCGGCACCACCGGCCCGGCCAGTCCCGGGTAGGTGGTCGGCTCGGCACCGTAGTGCAGCGCGATGTCCACCGCGTCCAGCACCGCGCCGGCGATGCAGGGCCGGGCCAGGTCGGCCGCGGGCAGGGCCAGCC
>DATEPR010000668.1:0-8008 GCA_035273045.1 Pseudonocardiaceae bacterium
CGCGTCCGCGATCGCCGTCGCGACGGCTCGGTGCCCGCCGCCGGTGTCGGCGGTGAGGATCAGAACCCGTTCCACGAACGCAGCATCGCCGCTGCCGGCCGGCCTGTCGTCGGGCCGGGAGCGTGCCCGCGTGACCGGCGGATACGCCCGGCGGAGTACGCGCGGGTGTCGCCGCCTGGTGGATGTCCCGGCGGCCCTGGTGCGGTTGCCTGGTGGATGATGATCCGTCCGCCGACCGTTGACGTGCTGCTCGCGGTCGCCGTCGCCGTGGTGACGGCGGCGGCCGGCGGCCTGGCCGGCGTGCACCACGGCCACCTGCCCGGTCCGGCCGGCTACCTGCTCGCGGTGGCGGCCAGCGGTGCGCTGGCGTGGTGGCGCACACGGCCGACCTCGGTGCTGCTGGTGGTGTTCGCCTGCCACGTGGCGGCCATCGCGCTGGTCACCGAGGCCGTGCCGATGTACCTGCCGCTGGTCATCGCGTTCTTCGCCGGTGTCCTGCGGGGCGACCGGCGGGTGGCGTACGCGGTGCTGGCCGGCGGGTACGGCGTGGCGCTCGCGGCCAACGCACCGCCGGGCGCGACGTTCGCCCTCGGCCTCGGCGCGTGGTTCCTGCTGCTGGCCAGCATCGCCGAGATCACCCGGATCACCGGGCAGGCGAGGCGGGTCCGGGCCGCGCGGCACGCCGACGAGGAACGGCTGCGCATCGCGGCCGACCTGCACGACGTGCTGGCGCACGAACTGGCGCTGATCACCGTGCAGGCCAACGCCGGCATCGCCATGCTGCACCGCGACCCGGAACGGGCCGGCGCGGCACTGCGGGCGATCAAGGTGGCCGGCAACTCGGCCCTGGCGCAACTGCGCACGGTCCTGGAGTCGCTGCGCGCCGACGGCCAGGCACCACGTATGCCCACGCCGTTGTCGTCGCGGGAGACCGACCTGGCCCGGCTGGTCGACGGCGCGGAACGGGCCGGGCTCACCGTCGACGTGCGGACCTCGGGCCGGCCGCGAACGCTGCCGGTGCCGGTCGACCTGACGGCGTACCGGATCGTGCAGGAGGCGCTGACCAACGCGGTCCGCCACGCCGGCCCGGGAACCGCCGTCACGCTGCTGGTCGAGCACCGCGCGGACACGCTGGCCGTCACCGTGACCGACGACGGCGCCGGCACCCCGGCCGGGCAGCCGGGCGGCGGCAACGGCCTGCCCGGCATGTCCGACAGGGTCACCGCGCTGGGTGGCACGCTGCGCGCGGAACCCTTGCCGGGCGGCGGTTTCGTGGTCGCGGCCGAGTTGCCCACCAGGGGGCGGTCCCGGTGATCTCGGTGCTGCTGGCTGACGACCAGGTGCTGGTGCGGGCCGGCATCGGGGCGATCCTGGAGATCGAACCGGACATCGAGGTGGTCGGTGAGGCGGATGACGGCGAGGCCGCGGTCGCACTGGCCACCCGGCTGCGGCCGGACGTGGTGCTGATGGACATCCGGATGCCGGGCATGGACGGCCTGGCCGCCACCCGGCTGATCGGCGCCGACCCCGACCTGGGCGGGGTGCACGTGGTGATGCTGTCCACTTTCGACCTGGACGAGTACGTGCTGGAGGCGATGCGGCTGGGCGCGGCCGGTTTCCTGGTGAAGAACAGCGAACCAGACGAGCTGGTGCGCGGCGTGCGGGCGGCCGCCACCGGTGACGCGCTGCTGTCCCCCGGCGTGACCCGGCGGCTGATCGAGTCGTACGTCCGGGCCGCGGACGCGCAGCCGGTGCCCGAGGCCATGGCCCGCCTGGCCACCCTGACCGACCGCGAGCGGACCGTGTTGACACTGGTCGGCCGCGGCCTGTCCAATGCCGAGATCGCGGAACGGCTGGTGATCAGTCCCTTCACCGCGAAGACCCACGTGTCCCGGACGATGCTGAAACTCGGTGCCCGGGACCGGGCCCAACTGGTAGTCATGGCGTACGAGTCGGGAATGGTCCGGCCCGGCTGGACGTGACGGAGCGGAGACGGCATGGGAACGCTCGATGGCAAGGCGGTGCTGGTCACCGGTGGCTCGCGTGGCATCGGCCGGGCGATCGTGACCCGGTTGGTGGCGGAGGGCGCCACGGTGGTGTTCAGCTACGCGGAGAACAAGGACGCGGCCGCCGAGGTGGTCGCCGCCTGCGACGGGAAGGCGTTCGCGGTGCAGTCCGACCAGGGCGACCTGGTCGCGCAGCAGGCGCTGTTCGAGGAGGCGGTGCGGCTGCTGGGTGGACTGGACGTCCTGGTGAACAACGCGGCCATCGGCCCGACCGCGCCGATCATGGACGTGACGCCGGAGATGTACGACCGGGTGATGGACGTGAACGCGAAGGGTCCGTACTTCGCCATGCGGTTCGCCGGCGAGCACATGCGGGACAACGGCCGGATCATCAACATCTCCACGGTGAACACCCAGGTGGTCCCGCCGAACGGTTCGCTGTACGCGGCGAGCAAGGGGGCGCTGGAGCTGTTCACCAGGGTGGCGGCCTACGAGTTCGGCGGGCGCGGCATCACCGTCAACTGCGTGTCGCCCGGCGCGACCGACACGCAGATGCTGCACGACGCCAACCCCGGCGACACGTTCGAGAGGACGGTCGCGTACACCGCGCTGAAGCGGCTGGGCCAGCCGGCGGACGTCGCCAACGTGGTGGCGCTGCTGGCCGGACCGGACGCGCAGTGGATCACCGGGCAGAACATCCGCGCTTCCGGCGGTCTGATGCTGTGACGAACCGACGTATCGTCGGGACATGACCACGGAAGACTTCGCACGGCAGTGGCAGGAGTGGCACGACGCGCGGGTGCGTGACCTGGCCGACCCGTACGGCTGGCTGGCCCTGGTGTCCCTGGACTGGCTGACCGACGACCCGAGCGAGTACCCGGGCGTGCCCGGCCTGTGGTGGCAGGACACGGACGGCTCGGCCGCGTACGTGGACCCCCGTGGCGCTCGGATGACGCACGAGGGTGAGCAGGTCACCGGCGTGTACCGGTTCGAGTTGATAAACAGCGGTCCGGGCACCCGCGTGGTGTCCGGCGACCTGGAGATCGAGGTGGCCCGGCGGTCCGGCTACCTGATCCGGGTGCACGACCCGAAGGCCGACGTGCTCCGCGAGTTCCACGGAGTGCCGGCGTACCAGCCGGATCCGGCGTGGGTGATCACCGGGACGTACGAGGCGTTCGACGAGCCCGTGCCGACCACGGTGGGTGCCGTGGTGCCCGGCCTGACCCACGTCTACCAGGCGCAGGGTGTGGTCCGGTTCGAGCACGACGGCGCCGAGCACACGCTGACCGCGTTCAACGGCAAGACGCCCGGCGCGCTGAACATCCTGTTCACCGACGCCACCAGCGGCGTCACGACGTACCCGGCGAACCGGTCGCTCGGGGTCGCCGAACCGGGTCCGGACGGAGTGGCCGTGCTGGACTTCAACCGGGCGCTGAACCTGCCGTGCGCGTTCACCGACTTCGCCACGTGCCCGCTGCCGCCGGAGGGCAACCGGCTGCCGTTCCCGGTGACCGCGGGCGAGAGGCTGCCCTACGAACGCGGCGGCGAGTGAACCGGCTGGCGCGCGTCCACGGCTGAGTCGGCACGTGCCCACGCCGGCGCCGCGCCCTCGGCGCGGAGCGTGACCAGGGTGCCGGTGGCGTAGCTGTCGGTGCCGTGGATGCGCACCCGCAGCGTGGGCGGGCCGCACGGCTCGTCCGGTGCGACCGTGATCAGTGACTCGTGCCCCTGGTAGCTCTGCTCGACCACCCGGCCGGTCAGCCCGGTCCGGTGGCCGCGGCTGATGGAGATCTGCTCCGGCCGGATCAGCACGACGGCCCGTTGCGGTGTGATCGAGTCGGTGATGAGGTCGCCGAGCACGGTGCTGGCCACTGAGCCGTCGACGTTGGCGTGCACCAGGTTGGCCTCGCCGAGGAACGCGGCCAGGTCCGGGTCGACCGGGTTGGCGTAGATCTCCCTCGGGCTGCCGGCCTGCGCCACCCTGCCGTCGCGCAGCACGGCCACCTGGTCGGCCAGGGACAGCGCCTCCTGCTGGTCATGGGTGACCAGCACCACGGCGGTGGCCGACGCGCGCAGCACGCGGGCGATCTCGGCGCGCACGCTGGCCCGCAGCGCGGCGTCCAGTGACGAGAACGGCTCGTCCAGCAACACGACCGACGGTTCCAGGGCGAGCGCACGGGCCAGCGCGACCCGCTGCTGCTGCCCGCCGGACAGCTCGTGCGGGTACCGCCTGCGCAGGTCGGCCAGGCCGACCAGGTCCAGCAGCTCGCCGACCCGGCTGGCCTGCCGGGCACCGCGGCGCAGCGCGAAGCCGACGTTGGCGGCGACGGTCAGGTGCGGGAACAGGGCGCCTTCCTGGGGCACGTAACCGAGCCCGCGCCGCTCCGGCGGCACGTGCACGCCCGGCCCCTCGATCACCCGGCCGCCCAGCCGCACCACACCGGACCTGGGCCGTTCGAACCCGGCCACGATCCGCAGCAGCGTGGTCTTGCCGCTGCCGGAGGCACCGAGCACGGCCGTGATGGACCGGTCCGGCACCCGCAGGCTGACGTCGGTGAGGACCCGGGTGGCGCCGAACGCCATCGCCAGGCCCTCGATCTCCAGTGCGTCGGTCATGTGCCGACCACCGTCAGTTCGCCTCCTCGCCGCCGGGAGAACCACATGCCGAGCACCATGCTGGGCACGGCAGCCACCACCACGATGACCGCAGCATAGGGTGCGGCGGCACCGTAGGCGGTGTTGGTCTGGTAGGCCCAGAACTGGGTGGCCAGGGTGTGCACGCCGGTCGGGACCAGCACCAGCGTCGCGGTCAGTTCGGTCACCGCGGACAGGAACACCAGGCAGAACGCCGCGCCCACACCCGGCGCGATGATCGGCAGCGTGACCCGCCAGAACACCCGCAGCGGCCGGTAGCCCAGCGACCGGCCCATCTCGGCCAGCCGGGGCGAGGACTGCATGGCCGAGGCGCGCACGCACACCAGCGCCAGCGGGAAGAACAGCAGCGCGTACGCGACGACGAGCAGCGCACTGCTCTGGTACAGCGGGAACACGTAGCGCACGGAGAAGAACACCAGGCTCAGCGCGATGACGATGCCCGGCACCGACTGGATCAGATACGTGCTGCGTTCCACGGCCTGCGCGATCCGCCCGCGCCGCTGGGCCGCGAGCAGCGCGACCGGGATCGCCGCCACGGTGGCCAGTACCGCGGCGGCGGCCGAGTAGCGGGCGGTGGCCAGGGTCGCGGACAGCAGCGTGGTGCTGGCCGGCAGGGTGGTGTGCTGGGAGTGGGTGAGCCAGTAGCCGAGGGTGCCGACCGGCACGCCGACGGCCAGCGCCACCAGGAGGCCCAGCGCCAGCATGGTCGGCGGCAGCCACGGCCCGAGCCGGCGGCGGGTCGGCGGCCGGGACGCCTGCGGACCACCCCGGTTGATCCGGCCCCGGCCGGCGGACAGGCCCTCGCAGATCAGCACGACGATGCCGAGCGCCACCAGCAACAGCGCCATCGCGGCGGCCGACGAGGTGTCCACCTGGAGTTCGGTGAAGATCTCGGTGGTGAACGTGCGGAAGTTCAGGATCTCGAACGCGCCGAACTCGGCCAGCAGCGCCAGGATCACCACCAGGCTGCCGCCGAGCACGGCCGGCCGGATCTGCGGCAGCACCACCCTGCGGAACGTGGCGAACGGGCCGAGCCCGAGCGCGTGCGCGGTCTCCTCAAGCGCCGGGTCGGTGCGCCGCAGCGCTGCGGACACCGGCAGGTACACCAGCGGGTAGAGGGCCAGCGTCATCACCACGGCCGCGGCCGGCAGGCCGATGAACGCGGGGAAGATCGAGTGCCAGGCGTAGCCGACCACGAAGTCCGGAATGGACACCGGAAGGACCAGCAGCACACCCCAGACCCGCTTGCCCGGCAAGCGGGTGCGCTCGACACACCAGGCGGAGCACGTGCCGATGACGGCGGTCAGGAAGGTGACCAGGACGGACAGCTCGACGGTGTTGGCGAGCAGTTCACCGGACAGCGGGCGCAGCAGCACCCGGCGCAGCTCCGACCAGCCGACGTTCTGCGCCTGGAGCAGCAGGAACACCTCGGGCAGCAGCAGCCCGGCCGCCACGAGGATCGCGACCAGGTACAGCGCGGCGCTGCGGCCCTGCCTGGGTCGCCACACGGGCAGCGGCCGCCGCGCCGTGGTGGGCGCGGTGGCCGGTGCCTCCCGGGTTGCCGTCACAGCAATCCGGCCTGCTGCAGCAGCATGACCGCCCGGTTCCCGTCGCCGATCCGGTTGAGGTCGAACGCCTTCGGCTGGTCGTTGGACAGCGGCGGCAGGCCGGGGTTGGTCACGCCGGAGCCGATCGGGTACTCCCAACTGTCGCCGCCGGCCAGCACCTTCTCACCGGCGTTGCTGACCAGGAACTTCACCAGCGCCTGGGCGGCCGCCTGGTGCTGGCTGGACTTGACCACCGCGGCACCGGACACGTCCAACAGGTAGCCGTCGTCGTGCGGGGCGAAACGGGCCAGCGCCGAGTGCAGTCCGTTGGCGCCCACCTCGTCCTTGAGCCGGTACCAGTAGTAGTGGTTGATCACGCCGATCTGGGTGATGCCCTTGTTGACGTTGGCGACCAGGGTCTCGTTGTCCGGGTCCTGGTGCGCGGCCGCGTTGGCCTTCAGCGCCTGCAACCACTTCACGGTCGCGGCGTCACCGATGTCCGCGGCCACCGAGGTCACGATGGGCTGGAAGTCGGTCTCCGACGGGGCGATGTCCAGCTTGCCCCGCCACTTCGGGTCGGCCAGGTCGAGCACCGACTTGGGCAACTGGTTCGGCTTGAGGTCGTCGGTGTTGTAGACCATCATGCTGACCCTGGCGGACACGCCGACCCAGTTGTGGTCGCCGGCGCTGTACTGGGCCGGCACGGCGGACAGCGCGGACGAGTCGACCGGCGACAGCAGGCCCTTCTCGTCCAGCCGGACCAGTGGTGGCGTGTTCTCGGTGTAGAAGACGTCGGCGGGCGAGTTCGGACCCTCCTGCTCGATCTGCTGGGCGAGCACGTCCTCGTCGTCGCTGCGGACCTTGACGTGCACGCCGGTCTGCTTCTCGAACGCCGCCACCAGCGCGTTCGTGGTCTGCTCGTGCTGTCCGTTGTAGAGGGTGATGGTCTGGCCGGCGATTCCCCCGCCGGTGCCGGATGACGATGAGCCGCTGGCGGCCTGGCCGCTACCGCAACCGGCCAGCACGACGATCGCGACCGCGGCGGACAGCGCACCCAGCGCTGTTCGAGGTCGTAACCGTGCGACTATGGGACTCATCGGCACCGCCTCCACGTCTTCCGCGACTGTCTGGGTCTACAGCTTAGGTTAAGCAAACCTAACCTTCCCCGACAGGGTGGCGGAAGTGGGGCTGCGGTTGTTTCCGTAACGGGAGCCGGCACGGCGCCGACTTCTACAGTCGTGTAGAAATTCTACATGCCTGTAGATGGACGCCGGCCGCGGAAGCGGGTCCTGATCGTCTCCGCCCGCATCGGCGCAGGGCACGACGGTGCGGCGCGGGCCATCGCCGCCCGGCTGACCCAGCACGACGTCGAGCACGCCGACTTCCTGGACCTCCTGCCCGGCACGCTCGGGCAGCGCCTGTGTGACACGTACCACCGCCAGCTCAGCTCGGCGCCCCGCACCTGGAACTGGTTGCTGACCGGCCTGGGCACCCCGGGCCTGGCCGCGCTGGCGATCCGGCTGTCCTGGCTGGCCGGCGACCGCCTGCTCGCCCGCACCGGGTGCGACCTGGTGGTGTCCACGTACCCGCTGGCCAGTCACGCCATGGCGCGGCTGCGGGCCACCGGCCGGTCCGGCACGCCGTTCGCGGTCTACCTGACCGACCCGTGGGTGCACCGGCTGTCCGTGTGCCCGGCCGCCGACCTGCACGTCGCGGCCAACCCGACGGCGGCGGCCATGGCCCAGCGGTTCGGCGCCACCTGGGTGGAGATCGCCTCCCCGGCCGTGGGTCCGGCGTTCC
>DATEPR010000669.1:0-14920 GCA_035273045.1 Pseudonocardiaceae bacterium
CTCGCTGCCTGCGGCCAGAAGCCCAACCTGCCCAGCTGAACCATCCGCTCGTCGCCGGCCCACAAGGCCGCTCCGAGCCCGCCGAACCCGCCGGCAACGAGCGCGACATCCCCAACAGCCAACCCGCCCAGCAATCCAGCAACCCGATCCATCCCAGTCCTGGCAAGCGAAAGGCGTCATCCATGAGCACCGACCTGGTCGAGCGAGTCCGTCAACGGCTCGCCGTCGGCGGCGCCACCCCGACTCCGGCTCTCGTCGCCGACGCCGTCCGCACCGAGGCCGGCGGAGTCGTCGGTGACGCCGATCTGCTCGCCGCCCTCCGCTCCCTCGGCGACGAGTTCGCCGGTGCCGGTGCCCTCGAACCGCTGCTGCGCGACCCGGACACCACCGACGTCCTCGTCACCGGCCCCACCGAGGTCTGGCTCGACGGCGGTGACGGCCTGCGCCGCACCGACATCCGCTTCCCCGACGAGGACGCGGTCCGCCGCCTCGCCCAGCGCCTCGCTCTCGCCGCCGGCCGCCGCCTCGACGACGCACAGCCCTATGTGGACGCATGGCTTCCCGGCTCCGGCCCGCACGGCCGGGTCCGGCTGCACGCCGTGCTGCCACCGCTCGCCCCGGACGGCACCTGCCTGTCCCTGCGCGTCCTCCGCCCGGCCACCCACGATCTCGCCGCGCTCCGCGCCCTCGGCACCTTTGACGACCGCACCGCCGCCCTCCTCACCGCCATCGTCCAATCGCGCCTGGCCTTCCTGGTGGTCGGCGGCACCGGCACCGGCAAGACGACACTGCTCGCGGCGCTCCTGGGGTGCGTGCCCGGCGACGAGCGGATCATCTGTGTGGAAGACGCCGGGGAACTCCAGCCCAGCCACCCCCAGGTGGTCCGGCTCGTCGCCCGCCCGGCCAACGTCGAGGGCGTCGGTGAGGTCACCGTCCGCGAACTGGTCCGCCAGGCCTTGCGGATGCGCCCGGACCGGCTCGTCGTCGGCGAGGTCCGCGGCGCCGAGGTGTGCGAACTGCTCGCCGCGCTCAACACTGGCCACGAC
This sequence comes from Pseudonocardiaceae bacterium, assembly GCA_035273045.1. Classification (GTDB taxonomy): domain Bacteria; phylum Actinomycetota; class Actinomycetes; order Mycobacteriales; family Pseudonocardiaceae; genus DATEPR01. The sequence continues at coordinate 1,047 of DATEPR010000669.1, forward strand.
GGCGGCGCCGGCACCCTCCATGCCAACTCACCCGCAGAGGTCCCGGCCCGCCTGGAAGCCCTCGCCGCACTCGGCGGCATGTCCCGACCGGCCCTGCACAGCCAACTGGCCGCCGCACTCCAGGTCGTGCTGCACGTCCGAAGACGCGGCGGCCGGCGCGTGCTGACCGAGATCGGCGTCGTCGCACGAGCGTCCGACGGCGTCCGCGTACTTCCCGCCTGGCGCAACGGCATCAGGCACAGCGGCTGGCCGACCCTCAACGCCCTGCTCAACCGGAAGAACGGAGTCCCACCATGCTGACCATCCCGCCCATCCGCGTCATGCCGATCCTGTTCGGCACCCGAAAACCCGTGGCACCGCAACGAAAGCCACCGACCCCCACGGTGATGCGCCAAGCCGGGCGCGGTGGGGTCCGATGAGCGCCGCACCTCCGCTCGCGATCACGGCCGGCGCGGTGCTCTGCTGGCCGCGCCGGCCACCGGCCCACCGCCTCCGCGCCCTCACCGGCGAGCGCACCACCACGTCCCGCGTCACGTGGCGACCGGCCGCGCCGGTCCTGATCGCCGCGGCGGCACTGGTGGCGCTGCTGGCAGTGGGTGTCGGCGTCGCCGTCGCGGTCGCGATCGGTGGCATCACGGCCCGCTGGCTGTGGCGCTCGCACCGCCGGCTCACCGACCAGTTGGCGGCCGCCGACGCCATGACCGACGCCGTGCACGGCCTGGTCGCCGAACTCCGTTCGGGCGCCCATCCGGTCCTGGCGGCGGAATCGGCGGCCAGGGATGCCAGGGAACCCGCCCGTGCCGTCCTCACCACCGTCTCGGCGACGGCCCGGCTCGGCGGTGACCTGGCACAGGCTTTGGCGCGCTACTCGGCCGAGACACCGGCGCTCGCACCTGTGCTGCGCCCACTGGTGCACGCCTGGTCGCTGGCCCAACGGCACGGGTTACCGCTGGCGGACGTGCTCGACGCGGTGCGCCGTGACGTCGACGGCAGGGTTCGGTTCGCCCACCGGGTGCGGGCGCGGATGGCCGGGCCGAGGGCGAGCGGCACGGTGCTCGCGGTGTTGCCGGCACTCGGTGTGGTGCTGGGCGAAGCCATGGGCGCCGGCCCGATCCACGTCCTGCTGGCCAGCCCGCTGGGGCAAACACTGCTCGCCGCCGGCACCACGTTGATCTGCGCTGGCCTGTACTGGATCACCAGGCTCACCGCCAAGGCGGTGTGGTGATGGCGCAACATCGCACCCAGGGCAGGCCGCCATGACCGGAATGTCGATCGCCGCCATGGCGCTGGCGGTGGCGGTACTGGTCCGGCCGGGCGGCGCCGTGGTCGCCGCGCGCTTGTCGGCGCTGCGACCAACAGACCAGCGGTCAAGCCAATCGGACGGCGACCGGCCGCCCCGGCACGGTCAATCGTGGCTGGGCCAAGGAAACCAAGCCGAGCCAAGCCGGCCGGTGTGGCGCCGGTTGCCGCCCATGCCAATGGCGGCCGCCGCCGGCACCGGACTGCTCCCGGTCGCGCTCGGCGGCGGCATCGGTGGCCTGGTCCTGGGCGTCGGCATGGGCGCTGCGGCGTTCGTCGGTGCCCGGTGGTTGCTGCGCAAGGGAAGCCGGCCGGCGCCGGATCCGTTGCGGCTGGCCAGTTGCTGGGACCTGCTCGCCGCGTGCCTGCGCGGCGGGTTGCCGGTGCCGGTCGCGGTTCGGGCCGTCATCGCGGAGGTCCCGGCCCCGGCCGACGCCGCACTGGACCGCACGGCCGAACTGCTCGCGCTGGGCGCCGATCCGGTGTCCGCATGGGCACCCGCGCTCGCCGAACCGCTCACCGCGGAACTGGCCCGCGGTGCCCGGCGCAGCGCACGGTCCGGTGCGGCCCTGGCGGCGGTGGCCGAGGGCCTGGCCAACTCGGTGCGGGCCAGTGCCGACGACCTGGCCGAGGCCAAGGCACAGCGGGCCGCCGTCGCGGTGACCGGGCCGCTGGGCCTGTGTTTCCTGCCGGCGTTCCTGTGCATCGGCGTGGTGCCGGTGGTGATCGGGTTGGCCACCCGGCTGATGGCGTCATGGTGAACACGACCACAGATCGTCCTTAGTGGACGGCCGGGCACGCCCAGTCCCGGTGACAGAGAGAAAGGAGAAACGAGAAATGTCGTTCGACCACTGGCGGGCCGCTGCCCGCCGGCTGAGCGAGCTGGTGGCGCTCGGCTCGGACGAGGGCATGAGCACCGCGGAGTACGCGGTCGGCACGATCGCGGCCGCCGCCTTCGCGGCGGTGCTGTACGCGGTCGTGACGGGCTCGTCCGTCGTGTCCGGGCTCGGCTCGCTCATCGGCAAAGCCCTGTCGGTGAAGCTCTGATGGGCGCGACCAGCCGGGCGAGCCCGACGGAACGGAACGCCGGCCAGGCCGGGGACGCCGGGATGGTCACCGTGGAGGCGGCCATCGCGTTGTGCGCCTTCGTCGTCGTGCTGGCCATGACGCTGGCCGGCATGGCGACGGTGCTCGACCAACTCCGGTGCACCGACGCCGCCCGGGAGGCCGCCCGGCTGGTCGCCAGGGGCGAACGCGACGAGGCCGCCGACGCAGTCGGCCGGATCGCACCGCGCGGCGCCACCTTCACCGTCACCGATGAGGGCGCCGGGATCGTGGTCGACGTGCGCGACCCGGCCGCCGGCGGGCTGCTGCCCGGCGTCCACGTCACGGCGGACGCCTATGCGGTCCCGGAACCCGACGCCGACGACGTCACGGACGCAAGCGGTGCCGAAACGTCAACTCGGTCAGCGGGAGGTGACGGACGATGAGCGGTCACCGGCCACGCCGGCGCGACACCGGGACGGCGACACTCTGGGCGGTCGGCGGCATCGCGGTGTTGTGCCTGCTCGCGGCGGCTGTCGTGACATACGGGGCGGTGGTGCAGACCCGGCACAGGGTCACCGCCGCGGCCGATCTCGCCGCGCTCGCCGGAGCGGGCTACGCGCCCTACGGCGAGCCGGCGGCGTGCGGCCGGGCGCGATGGGTGGCGGCCGGGATGCGGGTGCGGGTCACCACGTGCCGGCTGGACAAGTGGGACGTCCTCGTCGAGGTCAGCGCCCCACTACCAGGGGAGCTGAGCCGGTTCGGCACGGTCAGCGAACACAGCCGGGCGGGACCGGCCGACCCGTAGGCGGCGGCCGGAATGCGGTAGCTGACCTGCGCCGAAAGGCGGGAATCGCCCCGAGGACTGGTCGGTCGGAACACGCTCACCGTCCGGCACCGACCGGTTGTCGAACCACGGCTTACCGGGAGCCGGGGGTGTGACGTTGGCTATGTGTGGGCAGCACCGAGTTCACGACACGCACCACGTCGGGTGGTTACCTCGAACGATGCCCGGCGAAACCTTCAAGCACGCACGGATGTTGAGGAGCTGAACCGAGATGGATTGGTCGGATAGCTGGCGCGGAGCCTTCCGCATCGAGCTACGCGCACAGGCCATCGGCCTCGCGTACCGCGGATGGCCCGTCCTGCCAGGCACCTATCCGGCGGGCTCGGCCTGGGTGGGCGGCGGCACGTCGCACCCGACCGGTCCGAACCCGGTGCACGAGGACTGGGCCGCGCGTGTCGGCGCGTCCGCCGACGAGATCGCGGAATGGTGGAACGGCGAGGCGTTCAGCCTCCTCGTCGCCACCGGAACCGTCCTGGACGCCATCGAGGTCGGCACGGAGATCGGCCGGCGCACCACCGCGGTGCTGCGTTCCGCCGGCCGCCCGGTGCCGATCGCGGCAACCCCGACCGGCCGCTGGTTGTTCCTCACCCAGGCGGGCGAACCCCTCGCCCGCGAACTGGCCGAGCACGACGACATCGTGCTGCACGGCGCGGGCAGCTGGATCCCGTTGCCGCCCACGGCCTTCGAACACGGCATCGTGCACTGGCGGGTGCGTCCCGAGGTCTGCGGCTGGGAGCTGCCGACACCGCGCGCCGTCCAGGATGCGATGGTGCGAGCGGTCATCGATTCGCCTGAGCTGGCTCCCGCGGGTCAGCTGGCCGGCGCCGATCGCGCGTTCGCCTGAACGGGACCGCCGCCATGCCGGACATCAGCCCCTGCCGCGCCCATCGCGGCCAGGACGACGTCCAGCACGGCGACAGCACCAGCCTTGTCCAGCGGTTCGTTGCCATTCCCGCATTTCGGCGACTGAACGCAGGACGGGCATCCGGCCGAGCACTCGCACGAGAAGATCGCCTCCCGCGTGGCGGCCAGCCAGGGAACGAGCGCCGCATAGCCCCGATCGGCGAAACCGGCGCCCCCTGGGTGACCATCGTGCACGAACACCGTCGCCTCCCCGGTGTCCGCGTGCGCGGCGGTGGACACACCGCCGATATCCCAACGGTCACAGGTCGCGAACAGCGGTAGCAGGCCGATCGCCGCGTGCTCGGCGGCATGCAGTGCGCCGGGGATGCGCGTCGGCGTCTGGCCGACGCCCTCCGGCGCACTGCTGTGTCCGACGGGCTGCAGCGCCTCCCGCAGCAGCCCGTCGGACACCGTGTACCAGACCGCCCGCGTGCGCAGGGTGCGCGCGGGCAGGTCCAGTGGCACCTGGTCGAGCACCTGGCCACTCGGCAACCGGCGCAGGTAGCCCACCACCTGGGACGTCACGTCCACCTCGCCGAGCACCGCGCTCACCCCGGCGTAGTCGCGCCGGGACAGCTCCCGCACCACCGAGATGTCCACGACGTCCCTCGGCGACGTCGTCCACTCCGGGTCCTGGGCGTGCACCAGCGCCAGGCCCTCGTCCAGGTCCAGTTCGTCGACGACGTACGACGCGCCCTGGTGCAGGTACACCGCGCCCGGATGCACCGTCCACGACGCCGAACCGGGATCGACCGTGCCCAGCAGCCGGCCCGAGTCGGCCTCCACCACGGCCACCTGCACGCCACCCGAACCGCGGATGTCCACCGAGGCGTGCGGCCGTTCCCGCGACGTCCAGTACCACCCGGTGGGCCGCCGCCGCAGCGCCCGGTCCGCCACCAGTTCGTCCACCAGCGCCCGCGCCGCGTCCCCACCGAAGTCCGGCAGGCAGTCCGGCGTGAGCGGCAGTTCGGCCGCCGCGCACGCCAGGTGCGGCGCCAGCACGTACGGATTCCCCGGGTCCAGCACGGTGGCCTCGACCGGCCGCTCCAGCATGGCCTTCGGGTTGTGCACCAGGTAGGTGTCCAGCGGGTCCTCCCGCGCCACGAACACCACGAGCGCGCCGTGCCCGGACCGCCCGGCCCGGCCGGCCTGCTGCCAGAACGACGCCAGCGTTCCCGGATAACCGGCCACCACCACCGCGTCCAGGCCGGCGATGTCCACGCCGAGCTCCAGCGCGTTGGTGCTGGCCACGCCGAGCAGTTCGCCGCTGTCCAGCAGCTGCTCCAACTCCCTGCGGTCCTCCGCGAGATAACCGGCCCGGTAGGCGGCGACCCGGCCGGGCAGCGACTCGGACACCTCGGCCAGGACCCGTTTCGCGGCCAGGGCGGTGAGTTCGGCGCCGCGCCGGGACCGCACGAACGCCAGCGTCCGTGCGCCCTCGACGACCAGGTCGGCCATGATCCGCGCCGCCTCGGTGCCGGCCTGCCGGCGCACCGGTGAGCCGTTCTCCCCGGTGACGTCACGCAGCAGCGGCGGTTCCCACAGCGCGACGGTCCGGCCGCCGCGCGGTGAGTCGTCGTCGGTGACCGCGACGCAGTCCAGCCCGGTCAGCCGGGACGCGGACGACGCCGGCTCGGCCACCGTCGCCGACGCCAGCACGAACACCGGGTGGGCACCGTAGTGGGCGGCCACCCGCCGCAGCCGGCGCAGCAGCAGCGCCACGTGCGACCCGAACACACCCCGGTAGGCGTGGCACTCGTCGACCACGACGTACGACAGGCGGCGCCACAGCCGCGCCCAGCGGCCGTGCTGCGGCAGGATGCCGCGGTGCAGCATGTCCGGGTTGGTGAACACCCACCGGGCGTGCGCCCGCACCCAGTCCCGCTCCGCCATGGGCGTGTCACCGTCGTAGCTGGCCGACCGCACGGCCGGTAGGTCCATGGCCCGCACGGCACGCAACTGGTCGGCGCCCAAAGCCTTGGTAGGCGCCAGGTACAGCGCGGTGGCCTTCGGGTCGGCACGCAGCGCGGACAGCACGGGCAACTGGTAGGCCAACGACTTCCCGGAACCCGTGCCGGTGGCGACTACGACGTGCTGCCCGCCGTGCGCCAGGTCGGCGGCGATCACCTGGTGCCGCCACGGTTCCGGCACGCCGATTCCGCCCAACGCCGCGACGACGGCCGGATCGGCCCAGTCCGGCCAGTCGGCGTGCGCGGCCTCGTTGGCCGGCAGGACGGCGACGTGGGTCAGGGGCGACTCGCCACGCGGCACACCGGCCAGCACCCGGTCGAGCAGCCGGCGCCCGATCGTGCCGTCACCATCGGCCGCGCCCACGTCCCGCACCCCTCAGAGTCTGGCACCCGCCACCGACACCGGAACTCACCCCAGCCCTGGCGTGAGTGCCTTCAGCGCCAGCGTGCTGGCCTGGTTGACGTTGGCCCTGCCCTGCGAGTAGCCGATGGACGCGGACTGCCTGGTCAGGATCGCCACCACGTACTGGTCGCGCGCACCGAGCACGCCGGTGGTGTTCAGGATCATCTCCGAACCGGCGATCATCCAGCCCTGCTTCGCCTTCACCGTCGCCGGCCGGGGCGGTTCGAGCAGGCCGAACGCCTGGTAGAAGCCGTCCGCGCCGTTGTTGGCCGCGTGGTGGGTGTCGTTGACCACCAGGTCCCGGTCGGCCGGGGACAGCTTGGTCAGCGCGTACTCCCACACCGACGTGACGTCCCGCGCGGAGATCTTCGTCTCGCCCCACTCGCCGGGATTCGCGGTGTCCAGCACGGTGTCCTTCAGCCCGGCGAGGCTGATCATCTCGGTCACCAGCGACGGCCCGTCGTACTTGACCCACAACGAGTCCATCGCGTTGTCGTCGGATAACTCCAGCGCCCGCGTGATGTTCGTCCGGTCGCCCGAGGACAGCGTGATCCTGCCCTCCTCCACCCGGTGCAGGATGTCGACGACGACGAACAGCTTCACCACCGACGCCGAGAAGAAGCCGACGTCGCCCTCGGTGCCCACGGTCAGCTTGCCGGTGTCGCGGTCCAGGATGGCGATGCCGTACTGCACGCCGCTGACCTTGAGCGAGTCCACCAGGTCGACCGCGCGCTGGGCCAGGGCCGGGTTGTCCGCCGGCGTCGTGGTGGCCGGCGCCGGCGTGCTGGACCTGGTGTGCGCGGTGGTCGGCGCCGGTGTGCCGGTGACGGTGTTGGTGCCGAACGCGGTCGGGCTGGCTGTCGGGGCGGACCGGCGCACGCTGTGCACGACGACGGCCGCCATCGCCACGACGATCAGCACCGTCGCCACGACGGGCGTGACGGTGAAGAGGAGACTTCGCCGGCCGCGCCGGGCGGACCCACGAGGGGCTCGATTCATGTCGGTTCTTAACGTGTCGGTGTCGTGGTTTGTCGCGCATTGTGCGGGTCGATCATGGGCCGGACCGAATCCGCGTGGGCCACAATAGCGGGCCGGAACGCCGAACACGCTGGGTCACAGGAACTCTTCAGCGGGTTCGCCGAACCCGGGCGCCCCGCCGTTCATTGTGACCACTCTCACGTCCGCGTTCCCAGGCGACCGGTCGACCTCGCGAAGCTCGGCGGACCCCGCGGAGCCGTTGTTCGGCGGTTGCCGGATCGATCAAGTCCGTCGCCGGGAGGTGACGGAACGTACCCGGGAAGGGACGGGTCGCGTTAGCTGTTCAGCCGCCCAATAGACTCCGCCTCCATCGCACCTCTGTTCGTGGTGCACACACCGCGTCAAGGCCGGTCGACTCTGCCGGTCGGGCGTGGCAACCGGCAACAGTCATCAGGAGGACGGATGTCCCGGCACTTCCTCGCGGACGGCCTCGTGCTGACCGGAGGTGATCGCGGCGTGGTCGCCGTGGTCGCCGTGATCGCCCTCGCCGCCCTGGTCGTCGGCTACATCCTGCTGCGGGAGGTGCTTGGCGCCGGCCAAGGCACCACCAAGATGCAGGAGATCGCCAAGGCCGTCCAGGAAGGCGCCGCGGCCTATCTCAACCGGCAGTTCCGCACTCTCGGCGTGTTCGCGGTGATCGTGTTCGCGCTGCTCTTCGCGCTCCCCGCCGACTCGGTGGGTGAGCGGATCGGCCGCTCCCTGTTCTTCCTCGTCGGCGCGGCGTTCTCGGCGACGATCGGCTACCTCGGCATGTGGCTGTCCACGCGGGCGAACGTGCGGGTCGCGGCGGCCGCCGGCGCCGAGGGCCGCGAGAAGGCCATGCGGATCGGCTTCCGCACCGGTGGCGTCGTCGGCATGATGACCGTCGGCCTCGGCCTGTTCGGTGCCTCGATCGTCGTCATCTCGTTCGCCGGCCAGGCCCCGAAGGTGTTGGAGGGCTTCGGCTTCGGCGCCGCCCTGCTGGCCATGTTCATGAGGGTCGGCGGCGGCATCTTCACCAAGGCCGCCGACGTGGGCGCCGACCTGGTCGGCAAGGTCGAGCAGGGCATCCCCGAGGACGACCCGCGCAACGCCGCCACCATCGCCGACAACGTCGGCGACAACGTCGGCGACTGCGCCGGCATGGCCGCCGACCTGTTCGAGTCCTACGCGGTCACCCTGGTCGCGTCGCTGATCCTCGGCTCGGCCGCGTTCGGCGCGCAGGGCCTGCTGTTCCCGCTGATCGTGCCGGCCATCGGCGTCATCACCGCGGCCATCGGCGTGTACATCACCAACGCGCGGGCCGGTGAGAACGGCCTGTCCGCGATCAACCGCTCGTTCTACATCGCGGCGATCATCTCCGCCGTGCTGTGCACGGTGGCCGCGTTCGTCTACCTGCCCGGCACATTCAGCCAACTGTCCGGCTCGACCCAGTCGTCGACCGCCGGCAGTCCCGCGGTGATCGCCGCGGTCGCCGTGCTGATCGGCATCGTGCTGGCCGGCGTCATCCTGTGGCTGACCGGCTACTTCACCGGCACCGAGCACAAGCCGGTGAAGGACGTGGGCCGCTCTTCGCTGACCGGCGCCGCCACGGTGATCCTGTCCGGCATCTCGGTCGGTTTCGAGTCGGCCGTGTACACCGCGATCGTCATCGGCGCCGCCGTGTACGGCGCGTTCCTGCTCTCCGGTTCGATCTTCGTCGCGCTGTTCGCCGTGGCGCTGGCCGGTTGCGGCCTGCTGACCACGGTCGGCGTCATCGTCGCGATGGACACGTTCGGCCCGGTCAGCGACAACGCCCAGGGCATCGCCGAGATGTCCGGCGAGGTGAACGAGGACGGCGCGAAGATCCTCACCGACCTGGACGCGGTGGGCAACACCACCAAGGCCATCACCAAGGGCATCGCGATCGCCACGGCCGTGCTGGCCGCGACCGCGCTGTTCGGCTCGTACATCAACTCGGTCACCGGTGCTCTGGCCGGCAAGGTGGCCGCGGGCACCTCGGTGTTCTTCAGCAACTTCGTCAACGGCCAGTTCCGGACGTTCGCCGCGCTGGTGTTCAGCCCGAACACGCTGGTCGGCGTGGCCATCGGCGCCGCGGTCGTGTTCATGTTCTCGGGCCTGGCCGTGAACGCGGTGGCCCGCGCCGCCGGTGCCGTGGTGTACGAGGTGCGGCGCCAGTTCCGGCAGTTCCCGGGCATCATGGACGGCTCGCAGCGGCCCGAGTACGGCAAGGTCGTGGACATCTGCACCCGGGACGCGCTGCGCGAACTGGCCACGCCCGGCCTGCTCGCCGTGTTCGCCCCGATCGCGGTCGGCTTCGGCCTGGGCATCGGCCCGCTGGCCGGTTACCTGGCCGGCGCCATCGCCACCGGCACCCTGATGGCGATCTTCCTGGCCAACTCCGGTGGCGCATGGGACAACGCGAAGAAGCTGGTGGAGGACGGGCACCACGGCGGCAAGGGCTCCGAGGCCCACGCGGCCACGGTGGTCGGTGACACCGTCGGCGACCCGTTCAAGGACACCGCCGGCCCGGCGATCAACCCGCTGATCAAGGTGATGAACCTGGTGTCGGTGCTGATCGCGCCGGCGATCGTCGCGTTCTCGGTCGGCTCGTCCGCATCCGGCGTGTGGCGCACGGTCATCGCGCTGATCGCGGTCGTCGTGATCGTCGTCGCGGTGGTCGTGTCCAAGCGGCGGACGTCGTCGCTGGACACCAGCCCCGACGAGCTGCCGGCCGGGGAGCGGCCGGCGGAGGTCGAGGAGAAGGTCACCAACGGCGCCGCCTAGGCCACTGGAGTGACAACCCGCTGGACCCGGTCCGGGATCGTCCCGGACCGGGTCCGGCGTGTGAGTGGCCCGAACATGTGTTCTACAGTTGCCGCTCGGAGCCGGTTCGCGGTGGACGGAGTTACCCTGCGACTGGTGGGGGGAGCAGGGAACAAGAGGCCCATTACGGCCGTTAGGGTGAAACGCCCGCCGGGGGTGTGACGTAGGACTCGGTTCGATACCGGGATGTTCGTCTCGTTGGCCTAGGCACGAGCCCCCAGGTGTCCGTCATGGCGGTCACCTGGACGCCGGGTCGAGACGAGTTGGTGCACACTGGCGAGTCGGAGCGTTGGCAGGAGAGGGCAGGACAGGGTGGCAGCGTCGGCACGGACGAAGCAGAACGGCGGCAGGACGAACGGGTCCGGCCGCCGTCGGCTGGTGATCGTCGAATCACCGGCCAAGGCCCGCAAGATCGCGTCCTACCTCGGCAAGGACTACGTCGTGCAGTCCTCCAAGGGGCACATCAGGGACCTGCCGCGCAAGGCCGCCGAGGTGCCGGCGAAGTACAAGAGCGAGCCGTGGGGCAATCTCGGCGTCAACGTCGACAACGACTTCGAGCCGATCTACATCGTCACCCCGGACAAGAAGTCGACCGTCGCCGAACTGAAGGAAGCCCTGAAGGACGTCGACGAGCTCTACCTCGCGACGGACGGTGACCGCGAGGGCGAGGCCATCGCGTGGCACCTGCTGGAGACGCTCAAGCCGAAGATCCCGGTCCGGCGCATGGTGTTCCACGAGATCACCGAGCCGGCCATCCTGGCCGCCGCCGAGAACCCGAGGGACCTGGACACCGACCTGGTGGAGGCGTACGAGACCCGGCGCATCCTGGACCGGCTCTACGGCTACGAGGTCTCCCCGGTGCTGTGGAAGAAGGTCATGCCGAAGCTGTCGGCCGGCCGGGTGCAGTCCGTGGAGACCCGGATCATCGTGGAGCGCGAGCGCGAGCGGATGCGGTTCGTGTCCGCCTCGTACTGGGACATCGCGGCCACGCTGGACGCCGGCGCGGACGCCACGCCCAGGACGTTCGGCGCCCGCCTGACCGCCGTGGCCGGCACCCGCCTGGCCACCAGCCGCGACTTCGGCTCGTACGGCGAGCTGCGCAAGGGCGTCGACGCCAGGGTGCTGAACGAGGCCGACGCGACCCGGCTGGCCGAGGCGCTGGCCGGCGTCACGATGACCGTGACCAGCGTCGAGGAGCGGCCCTACACCCGCCGGCCCTACGCGCCGTTCATGACGTCCACGCTCCAGCAGGAGGCCGGCCGCAAGCTGCGGTTCTCGGTGAACCGCGCGATGAGCGTGGCCCAGCGCCTGTACGAGAATGGCTACATCACCTACATGCGCACCGACTCGACCACTCTGTCCGAGACGGCGCTGGCCGCGGCCCGGGCGCAGGCCACCGAGCTGTACGGCGCCGAGTACGTGCCGCCGCAGCCGCGCCGCTACGACCGCAAGGTGAAGAACGCGCAGGAGGCGCACGAGGCGATCCGCCCGGCCGGCGAGGTGTTCCGCACCCCCGGTGAGGTGGCGGCCGAGCTGGAGTCCGACGAGTTCCGCCTGTACGAGCTGATCTGGCAGCGCACCATCGCGTCGCAGATGGCCGACGCCAGGGGCACCACGATGAGCGTGCGGATCAACGGCACGGCCAGCAGCGGCGAGGAGTGCGTGTTCTCCGCGTCCGGCCGCACCATCACGTTCCCCGGTTTCCTGCGCGCCTACGTCGAGGCCGTCGACTCCGAGGCCGGCGGTGAGGCCGACAACGCGGAGCGCCGGCTGCCGCGGCTGGCCGAGGGCCAGCGGCTGGTGCCCACCGAACTGGCCGCGGACGGCCACAACACCACCCCGCCGCCCCGCTACACCGAGCCGAGCCTGGTGAAGACCCTGCAGGAGCTGGGCATCGGCCGGCCGTCCACCTACGCGTCCACGATCAACACCATCCAGGACCGCGGCTACGTGTGGAAGAAGGGTTCGGCGCTGGTCCCGTCGTGGGTGGCGTTCTCCGTGGTCGGGCTGCTGGAGCAGCACTTCGGCCGGCTGGTGGACTACGACTTCACCGCCGCGATGGAGGACGAACTGGAGCGGATCGCGGCCGGTGACGAGCAGCGCAGCCACTGGCTGACCGGCTTCTACTTCGGCGCGGACGGCAGCCCGGACGACTCGATCAGCAGCCTGGGCGGGCTGAAGAAGCTGGTCGGCTCGGGCGTGGACAACATCGACGCCCGCGAGGTCAACTCGATCTCGCTGTTCACCGACGACGCCGGCCGCGACGTGGTGGTCCGGGTCGGGCGGTACGGCCCGTACCTGGAGCGCGAGGTGCCCGGCCCGAACGGCACCACCACGGCCCAGCGCGCCAACCTGCCCGACGACCTGCCGCCGGACGAGCTGACCCTGGATGTCGCGGAGAAACTGTTCGCCACCCCGCAGGAGGGCCGGTCGCTGGGCGTGGATCCGGTCAGCGGCAACGAGATCGTGGCCAAGGACGGCCGGTTCGGCCCGTACGTCACCGAGGTGCTGCCCGAGCAGGAGACGCCGAAGCGGGGCGCGAAGAAGGTCAAGCCGAGGACGGGTTCGCTGCTGCGGTCCATGTCCCTGGACACCGTGACGCTGGAGGACGCGCTGCGGCTGCTGTCGCTGCCCAGGGTCGTCGGCACCGACCCGGCCACCGGTGAGGAGATCACCGCGCAGAACGGCCGTTACGGGCCGTACCTCAAGCGCGGCACCGACTCCCGCTCGCTGCCCGACGAGGAGTCGATGTTCACGATCACCCTGGACGAGGCCCTGAAGCTGTACGCGGAGCCCAAGCAGCGCGGCCGGCAGGCGGCGGCGTCCGCGGCACCCCTGCGGGAGTTGGGCAAGGATCCGGCGACGGGCAAGCCGATGGTGGTCAAGGACGGCCGGTTCGGCCCATACGTCACCGACGGTGAGACCAACGCCTCGCTGCGCAAGGCCGACAGCGTCGACACGCTGACCGACGAGCGGGCCGCGGAACTGCTGGCCGACCGCAGGGCACGCGGACCGGCGACCAGGAAGCGCACCACGACGACCCGCCGCCGGTCCACCGCGAAGTCGTCCTGACCGAAGTCGGCCCCATCGGTCCCGAATCCGCGCACAATGGGATGAGCGGAGCCGTTGGGGCCGCGCTGGTCACGCGATGAGGTGGTCACGGTGGCGGACGACGAGTTGTTCGGAGCGGACGGCACCCAGCCCCTGCCGCCACCACCGCTGCTGCCCGACCCGCTCGGCGGCCTCGTCACGGGCGCGTTGTTCAGCGACACCACCGCCGTGGTGACGGCCGTGGAACAGGCTCCGGCCGCCCAGGCGGCCACCCCGGTCGAACAGGCCCGCAGGCGCACCGTCCAGGCCACCGCCACCCGCCGGCCGGCGAGATCGGCACCGGGCGCCACCACCCCCACCGCCATCCCGGTCGCCGAGTCGCTGCCCAGCCGGCCGAAGGAGAGCAGGCGGCCAACGCGGGCCACCACGCCCGTCGCCGTCAACCCGGCGCCGGTCTGGAACACACCGGCACCCAACAGGACGACGAGGACCGTGTCCACGAGTAACCCGTCGG
>DATEPR010000670.1:0-15376 GCA_035273045.1 Pseudonocardiaceae bacterium
GACGCTACGGACGCGGCGGGCGGCGGAGTTCGCAGCAGCCGGTGGCGCACGGTTCACCGTTGCGGGTGCAGCCGGCGGCCGGGAAGTCCGACAGCTTGCGGGCCGGTGCGGCCGCGACGTGTTCGCGGATCAACTCCACGACCAGTTCGGCGAACCTCGGGTCGGTGCCCGGCGTGGCCGCGCGGGCGAAGCCCATGCCCAGTTCCTCGGCCCGCGCCTTCGCCTCCGTGTCCAGGTCCCACACCACTTCCAGGTGATCGGACACGAACCCGACCGGGCTCACCGTCACCGCGGGCACGCCGGCCGCGTGCAGCGCGGTGATGTGGTCCACGATGTCCGGCTCCAGCCACGGCACCGACGGCGGACCGGACCGGGACTGCCACACCACGTCGTGCTCGGCAACGCCCACCCGGTCAGCCACCAGCCGTGCCGCCTCGGCCACCTGGCGGGAGTAGCGGTGCCCGCCCTCGTCCGGCGGGCCGGCCGCGGCGTCCGCCGCCGAGGGCACCGAGTGCGCGGTGAAGACCAGTCGCGAACCGGGCAGCAACGACGTCGCGACCGCGTCGGCGACCGCGTCGACGAACAGCGGATGGTCGAAGAACTGGCGAATTTTCATCAGATCGGGTGCACCGTCACCGACGGCGGCCCGTGCCCTGGCGATGTCCTCGTCGTACTGGCGGCAGGCGGAGTAGCCGCCGTAGGCGCTGGTCGGGAAGACCAGCGCGGTGCGCACGCCGTCCTTCGCCATGGCCCGCACGGTGTCCTCCACCATGGGGTGCCAGTTGCGGTTGCCGAAGTACACCGGCAGCGCGATGCCGGCCCGCTCCAGTTCGGCCCGCACGGCCGCGATGATGTCCCGGTTCAACTGGTTGATCGGCGACACGCCGCCGAAGTGCAGGTAGTGCTGCGCCACGTCGGCCAGCCGTTCCCTCGGCACGCCACGGCCCCTGGTCACGTTCTCCAGGAACGGCATGACGTCGTCCGGGCCTTCGGGACCGCCGAACGACAGCAGCAGCAAGGCATCCACGTCCACGTCGACGCTCCCGTCACATCCCGGTGGCGTGCACTCCCCCGTCGACCAGCACCATCGAGCCGGTCGTGGCCGGCAGCCAGTCGGACAGCAGCGTGCAGATCGACTTCGCGACCGGCGTCGGGTCGTTGACGTCCCAGCCCAGCGGCGCCCGGCCGTCCCAGGCGTTCTCCATCTGCGCGAAACCGGGGATCGACTTGGCCGCCATGGTGCGCAGCGGACCGGCCGACACCAGGTTCACCCGGATGCCGCGCGGGCCGAGTTCCCGTGCCAGGTAACGGGTCACCGACTCCAGCGCCGCCTTGGACACGCCCATCCAGTCGTAGGACGGCCACGCGACCCTGGCGTCGAAGTCCATGCCCACGATGGAACCGCCGGCGCCCATCAGCGGCAGGCACGCCGCCGCGAGCGACTTCAGCGAGAACGCCGACACCTCGACCGCCGACGACACGTCCTCCCACGGCGCGGCCAGGAAGTCGCCGCCCAGGCAGGACGCGGGCGCGTTCGCGATGGAGTGCAACACGCCGTCCAGGCCGTCCACGTGCTCGCGGACCCGGTCGGCCAGCGACGCCAGGTGGTCGGGGTCGCGGACGTCCAGTTCGATCACCGGCGGCTCCTGCGGCAGCCGCCTGGCGATCCGCTCCACCAGGCTCAGCCGGCCGAACCCGGTGAGCACGACGGTGGCGCCCTGTTCCTGGGCCACCCTGGCGGCGTGGAACGCGATCGAGGCGTCCGTGATCACACCGGTGATCAGCAGGCGCTTGCCGTCGAGCAGTCCTGGCACTGTTGTCTCCTCACGGATGTGTTGGTCAGTGGCCCATGCCGAGTCCGCCGTCCACCGGCAGCACGGCGCCGGTGATGTAGCCGGCGGCGTCCGACGCTAGGAACGTGACTGCGGCGGCCACCTCGTCGACGCCGGCATACCGGTTCAGCGGCACCTGCGCCAGGATCTCCTGCCGGCGCGCCTCGGGGAGCTCGTCGGTCATGGCGGTGGCGACGAAGCCGGGCGCGACGACGTTCGCGGTGATGTTGCGCGAACCCAGCTCGCGGCTGATCGACCGCGCCATGCCGACCATGCCGGCCTTGCTGGCCGCGTAGTTGACCTGGCCCGGCGACCCCATCAACCCGACCACGGACGACACGAACACGATCCGCCCCCACCTGGCCCGCAGCATCCCCCTGGTGGCCCGCTTGGCGACCCGGAACGCGCCGGCCAGGTTGGCGTCGATCACCCGGGTGAACTGGTCGTCGCTCATCCGCATCAGCAGCGTGTCGTCGGTGATGCCGGCGTTGGCGACCACCACCTCGACCGGGCCGTGTGCCTGCTCGACCTCGCCGAACGCGGCGTCCACCTGGTCGGCGTCGGTCACGTCGCACCGCACGCCGAACAGGTCGTCGGGCACCGAGGAACCGCGGTGGGTGATGGCGACCTTGTGGCCCTGCTCGGCGAACGCCCTGGCGATCGCCAGGCCGATGCCCCGGTTGCCGCCGGTGACCAGAACGGACCGTCCCACTGCTCGCTCCCACGTCGTCGCGGCCGGTGTGTTCGCTGAGGCTATCCGCTGGTGCCGCGTGCCCGGTGGGCGGTCCCGATCGGTGCCTGTCGGCCATCTCACGCCACCGGTCGTAGGGTGGTCGCCGTGATCATCGGGGTGTTGCATCCGGGGATGATGGGCGCGGCCGTGGGCGCGCAACTGGTGGCCGGTGGTCACCGGGTGTCCTGGTGCCCGGTGGGCAGGTCGGAACGGACGGCGGCGCGGGCCGAGGAGGCCGGCCTGCACGCGGCCGGTTCGCTGGCCGAGCTGGTGGCCGGCAGTGACGTGGTGTTCTCCATCTGCCCGCCGGCCAACGCTTCGGACGTGGCCGAACAGGTGGCCACCGCCGGGTTCGCCGGCCTGTTCGTGGAGGCCAACGCCATCAACCCGGCCCGGATGGCCAGCATCGCCACGCGGCTGCGGCGGGGCGGTGCGACCGTCGTGGACGGCTCGATCATCGGCCCGCCACCCGCCGCCGGCCACACCGCCAGGGTCTACCTGTCCGGCCCGGCGGCCGCCGTCGCCACGGTGACCGGACTGCTCGCCGGCAGCGCCGCCGAACCGAAGGCGGTGGACGAGCGGATCGGGTCGGCCAGCGCGCTGAAGATGGCGTACGGGTCGTTCCAGAAGGCCAGCCGGGCGCTGGCCGCGGTGAGCCACGCGCTGGCCGACGACTTCGGCGTGACGTCGCACCTGGAGGCCGAGGCCAACCGGCTGGGCGGGAACGCGCTGGCCAGGCGGGCGGACTTCGCCGAGGTGGCGGCGCGGGCCTGGCGGTGGGCGCCGGAGATGGACGAGGTGGCCGAGTCGCTGCGCGGCGCCGGCCTGCCGCCCACGCTGGCCACGGGCGCGGCGAACGTGTTCCGCCGGTGGGACGCGGACAAGGACGCCGCCGGCCTGGACGTGCACACCGCGCTGCGGCACCTGCGGCTCACCGGCGACTGAACTCGCACCGCCGCCCGGAAGGGCACGGCACGCCACGACGTTGCATGGGTCGTGGATGTGGACGTCGCGGTGATCGGAGCCGGCCAGGCCGGGCTGTCCAGCGCGTACTTCCTGCGCCGGGCCGGGCTGGACTTCGTGATGCTGGACGCGAATCCGGCGCCCGGCGGCGCGTGGCAGCACCGGTGGCCGACGCTGCGGATGGCGACCGTGCACGGGATCTTCGACCTGCCTGGCCGGCATTTCGACCCGCCCGGCCCGGACGTGCCGGCCGCCGTCGCGGTGCCGGCGTACTTCGCCGGCTACGAGCGGGCCTTCGACCTGCCGGTGCGCCGCCCGGTGCTGGTGCGGTCGGTGAGCCGGGACGGCGACGGCTTCCTGCTGCGTACCGACTCCGGCGACTGGACGGCGCGGGCGGTGATCAACGCCACCGGCACGTGGCGCACGCCGTTCTGGCCGCACTACCCCGGCCAGGAGACGTTCCGCGGCCGCCAGCTGCACACCGCCGGCTACCGGGGGCCGGACGAGTTCGCCGGGCAGCGTGTGGTCGTGGTCGGCGGTGGCACGTCAGCGGTGCAGTTGCTCGCCGAGATCGCCGACGTGGCCACGACGACATGGGTCACCCGCCGGCCACCGGTGTTCGTGGACGGACCGTTCACCGAGGAGTACGGCCGCGAGGTGGTGGCCACAGTGGACGGACGGGTGCGCGCCGGGCTGCCGCCGCGCAGCGTGGTGAGCGTGACCGGCCTGGCCAGGACGCCGGCCGTGCTGGCCGCGGCGGCCAAGGGCGTGTTGCGGCGGCTGCCGATGTTCGACCGGATCACGCCGGACGGGGTGGCCTGGGCGGACGGCCGGTTCGTGCCGGCCGACGTGATCCTGTGGGCCACCGGGTGGCGGGCCAGCCTGGACCACCTGGCGCCGCTGCGGCTGCGCGAACCCGGTGGCGGCATCCGGATGGACGGCACCAGGGTGGTGGCGGAACCGAGGCTGCACCTGGTCGGCTACGGGCCGTCGGCGAGCACCGTGGGCGCGAACCGGGCCGGCCGCCAGGCGGTCCGGGAGATCAGCGCGCTTCTTGCCGATCGGCAGGTGCCCGTCTGACCCGCGGGAACCCCGCTCACCAGGGCGAACAGGCACCCTCCATGATCCCGTCACCCTATCGTGTGGCCTGTTTTGTGGCATGAGCACGCCTACAGTCGGTGTCATGGCACGTCCGGGGCGGGACGGAGGGCGCGGCGCACTTGGCGGGAGAGTGTCTGCGCATGAAGACGTTCGTGATGAAGGAGATCGGCAAGGTCGGCTTTCTGGAGAAACCCACACCGCGGCCCGGTCCGGGTGACGCCGTCGTCCAGACCACCAGGGCACTCATCTGCACGTCCGATTCGCACACGGTCAGTGGTGGCATCGGGCCGCGGGAGAACCTGACGCTGGGCCACGAAGGCGTTGGCGTGGTGCACAGTGTCGGCGGCGAGGTGACGAGGTTCCAGCCCGGCGACCGCGTCCTGGTGGGAGCGATCACTCCGGACTGGGGTGACCCGGCGGCCCAGAACGGATATCCGTCGCAGACCGGCGGGCCGCTCGGCGGCTTTAAGTTCGCGAATTCCAAGGACGGAGTGTTCGCCGAGTTCTTCCACGTGAACGAGGCGGACGCCAATCTCGCGAAGATCCCGGACGACGTCTCCGACGACGCGGCGGTCTACTGCGCCGACATGCTCTCCACGGGATTCATGGGGGCCGAAAAGGGCGACGTGCCGATCGGTGGGACCGTTGCCGTGCTCGCCCAGGGTCCGGTGGGCCTGATGGCGACGGCGGGGGCGAAACTCCGGGGCGCCGGTCTCATCATCGGCGTCGAGTCGGTTCCCCGGCGGCAGGCTCTCGCGCGGCAGTACGGGGCGGACGAGATCGTCGACTTCACCAGCGAACCCGTCATCGCACGAATCAACGAACTGACGGCCGGCGAGGGCGTCGACACGGCGATCGAGGCGCTCGGCGCGGACGCGACGTTCCAGACCGCGGTGAAGATCACCAAACCGGGCGGGACGGTGTCCAACATCGGTTATTTCGGCGACGGTGAATTCGTGCGCATTCCCCGCGTCGAGTGGGGTGTCGGCATGGCCGACATGACGATCGCGACCGGGCTGTGCCCTGGCGGTCGCCTGCGCATGGAACGACTGCTGCGGGTACTGCGGACCGAACGTATCGACCCGACACCCATGACGACGCACACCTTCCCCTTCGACGAAATGGAACGCGCCTTCGAGGTGTCGGACCAGAAACTTGACGACGTCGTCAAGGTTCTCATCACCTTCTGACCGGTGCGACATGCTTGATCTCGACCCAGCATTCCGGCCGGTCCGCGAGCAGGACGGCTATCCGCCCCTGGAGGACCTGGGGCTCATCGGCGACGGGACGACGGTGGCCCTGGTGGGCCTGGACGGTTCGATCCCGTGGCTGTGCCTGCCCCATTTCGATTCCGAACCGCTGTGCTGCGGCCTGCTCGACCGCCACCGCGGTGGCCATTTCACCGTGACGACGGACGACCTGATCGAGGCCAGGCAGCGTTACGAACCGGACACCGGGGTGCTGATGACCGAGTTGCGGAGCACGACCGGCCTGGTCCGGATCACCGACGCGCTCGCCCTGCGGTCCGGGGCGAACCTCACCGATGACGCCGTCACCGGCCGGGCCGAACTCGTCCGCTCGGTCGTGGTGCTGGACGGAAACGTGCGGCTGCGGGTGGACCTGGCGCCCCGCGGCGGTGGCCAGGCCCGCCCGCTGTTCAGTGGACTGGAGGTGCGGGCGCTGCGGCGGCCGGATCTGCGACTGCACCTCCGCAGCAGCCACCCGCTGTCCGCGTTGAGCAGCACCCATGATCTGGCACGCGGTGACCGGCTCGATCTTGTCCTGTCGTGGGGCCGTTTTCACCGTCACCACCGGTTCGACGCCGAGGCGATGTTGCGCGACACCGCGGACGCCTGGCGCCGCTGGATGCGTCGGTTCGACTACGCCGGTCCCCAGGAACCACTGGTGCGGCGCGCCGCGATCGTGCTGAAGCAGTGTGACGACTGGGCGAACGGTTCGGTGGTCGCGGCGCCCACGTCGTCGCTGCCGGCGCCGATCGGTGGCGTCCGCAACTGGGACTACCGCTACACGTGGATCCGCGACGCGGCCTACACGGTGTTCGCCATGCGCCGCATCGGCTTCGTCGACGAGGCGGACGCCTTCCTCGGTTGGGTGCTGGACGCCTTCGAGCAGAGCCGCCGGCCTCGGATCATGTACGACCTGCGCGGCAGCCCCGTGCCGGACGAGGTGGAGGACGCCGAACTGGAGGGCTACCGGGGTTCCGCGCCGGTCCGTTGGGGCAATGGCGCGGCCGACCAGCGCCAGCACGACGTCTACGGCGAGGTGCTCGACTGCGCCGACCAGTGGCTGCGCCAGGGCGGTGAGCTCCAGCCGGGCCTGTGGGACCGCCTCGCCGGGCTGGCCGACGCCGCGGACGTGGCGTGGCGGCAACCGGATCAGGGCATCTGGGAGGTACGCAGTGAGGGCCGGGTGTTCACCTACTCGGCCGGGATGTGCCAGGTCGCCCTGGACCGGGCCGCGGGGATCGGTGACCGGCTCGGCCTGGCCGAGCGCACCGCCGCCTGGCGGGCCTCGGCGGACAAGCTGCGCCAGCTCATCCTGGACCGGGCGTGGAACGACGAGGCGCGGACCCTGACCGAGCACCTGGACGGCGACGACAGCGTCGACGCCAGCCTGCTCGCGCTGCCGCTGCGGCGCGTCGTCCCGGTGGACCATCCGCGGATGGTGGCCACCGCCGCGGCCATCGCCGAACGCCTCTCCGCCGGGAACGGTCTGCTGTACCGCTACCTGCACACCGAATCCCCGGACGGGATCGCCGGCGACGAAGGCGCGTTCGTGTTGTGCAGTTTCTGGTTGGTCGACAATCTCGTCGGCCAGGGCCGGCTCGACGAAGCGGAGGAGCTCTACACGTCGTTGTGCGCGCGTGCGAGTCCGCTCGGCCTGCTCTCCGAACAGATCCATCCCACGACGGGCACCTTCCTGGGCAACTTTCCCCAGGCCTTCAGTCACATCGGAATCATCGCCAGTGGCGTGAATCTCGCCAGGGCGAAAGTGGCAGGCCCAGAATGATTCATCGACTCGCCATCCTCGGTGCGACAGGTGACCTCACCGCCCGCTACCTGATGCCGGGACTGGCCGCACTGCGCGCGGCCGGTCATCTGGACGACCGGTTCCAGCTCAGCTGCGCCAGCCGGGAGGGCTGGGACGACGGGCGGTTCCGGGAATGGGCGTCGGCGCAGCTCGACGACCACGGCCGGTCGTGGCCGGACGAGGCCAAACAGGCGGTCGTGGCGGCGGCCCGCTATCAGCAGGCCGACATCAGGGAACCGGCCGACGTCGCGTCGGTCATCTCCGGTGACGGACCCGTCGCCGTCTATCTCGCGCTGCCCCCGGCACTGTTTCCCGCGACGATTTCCGCGATGCACCGCGCGGGCCTGCCGCCGGGCAGCCGGATAGTGCTGGAGAAGCCGTTCGGTGAGGATCTGCGCAGCGCGGTGGAGCTGAACCGGCTGCTCGCCGACCTGGTGCCCGAGCAGGCGGTGTTCCGAGTGGACCATTTCCTGGCCATGACGACCGTGCAGAACCTGCTCGGCAGCCGGCTGGCCAACCGCATACTGGAGCCCATCTGGAACAGCGCCCACATCGCCGAGGTGGAGGTCGTCTGGGACGAATCCCTCGCACTGGAAGGCAGAGCCGGTTATTACGACGGCGCGGGCGCGCTCAAGGACATGGTGCAGAACCATCTGCTCCAGTTGCTGTGCCTGGTCGCCATGGAACCGCCGATCAGCCTCGGCGAGCGCGACCTGCGGGATCGGAAGATCGACGTGCTGCGCTCGATCCGGCCGCTCGCCGGAAGTGACATTCTTCGCCGCACCCGGCGGGCGCGTTACGTGGCGGGCCGGATCGGTGACCGGGAGATTCCGGCGTACGTCGACGAGGACGGCGTGGACCCGGCGCGACGCACCGAGACGTTCGCCGAGGTGGAGCTGGAGATCGACAACTGGCGGTGGGCGGGAACGCTGTTCCGGCTGCGCAGCGGCAAGGCGCTGGCGAACGACCGCATGGAGGTGGCGGTGCGCTTCCGGGCCGTTCCGCACCTGCCTTCCGGTTTCGGTGGTGAAGTCCGGCCCAACGTGCTCCGGTTCGGGCTCGCCCCGGAGAACCTGACCCTGCACCTGACGGCGACCGGTTCCCAGGCCCACACGTTCGTCCCCGCCGACCTGAGCGCTCAGCTGCGGCCACCCGACCTGCCCGCATACGGCCGGCTGCTGCTGGACGTCCTCGACGGGAACTCCGCCCTGTCCATCCGCGGCGACGAGGCGGAAGAGGCGTGGCGTGTCCTGGAACCCGTCCTGTCGGCCTGGTCGAGCGATCTCGTCCCGCTCGACGAGTACCCGGCAGGCTCGGACGGCCCCAGTCATCCAGTTGACACTTGATAAAGCACTTGCTTGAATGACGGTGTGGGAACCACCGTTGCGGACGATCGGCTCGACGTCCTGTTCACGGCGCTGAGTGACCGCACCAGGCGGGACATCGTGGCCCGGCTGAGCGCGGGCGACGCGACGGTCAAGGAACTGGCCGAGCCCTACGCCATGAGCATGCAGGCCGTATCGCAGCACATCCGGGTGCTGGAGCGGTCCGGCCTGATCAGCAGGGGACGGCACCGGCAGACCCGGCCGTGCCGGCTCGAACCGGCGGCGCTCGACGCCGCGGTCTCGTGGATCGAGGAGAGCCGGCGCACCTGGTCGGAACGCATGGACCGGCTGGAGACCCACCTGGCCCGCCGGCAACAGGGTGAGCACCGGTGACCGACGACGAGTTCGTCTACCGGCGGGTCTTCCGCGCGCCGCGCGACCTGGTGTGGCGGTGCCTCACCGAACCCGCCGAACTCACGCACTTCTGGGGTCCGCGCGGCATGGTCACCCCGCTCGACGGCATCGTCGTCGAACTGCACCCCGGCGGCCGCTTCGAGACCCTGATGGTCGGCGAACACGGCAGCCACCGGATGGTGGCCACGTTCACCGAGGTCGACCCGCCCGCCCGGCTCGCCTGGGTGGAACCGAACGGGATGGTCACCACCACCACGCTGGAGGACGCCGGCGACGACACGACCGCGGTCGTCATCCACCAGCGGTTCGTGCCCGAGGCGATGCGCTCGCCCGACGCCCGTGCCGGCTTCCTCACGTCCCTCGACAAGCTCGACGAGCACCTGGCTCGCCTCACCAAGGGAGACCGATCGTGACCGACCCGCAGTCCTGGGTGGCGCCGACCTACAACGGGCTCGCGGACCTGCTCGCCGCCGCGCCCGCCGAGACATGGGACGCACCGTCGCTGTGTGAGAAGTGGCTGGTGCGCCACGTCGTCGCGCACGTGACCATGCCGGTGCGGCTGACACCGGAGCAGTTCGGCGCGGAGCTGGCGGCGGCCGGCGGCGACTTCACCACGCTGTCCGACACCGTCGCCGCGCGGGACGGTTCGCTGCCGGCCACCGACCTCGTCGACCAGTTGCGTTCGCCGGAACTGCACGCCTGGCAGCCGCCCGGCGGCGGTGCGCAGGGCGCGCTCAGCCACGCCGTCATCCACTCCCTGGACGTGACGATCGCGCTCGGCCGGCCTCCGGTCGCACCGGGAGAGGCGGTGGCCGCCCTCCTGTACCAGCTCACCGTCGCGGGCGGCGCGACATTCGGGGTGGACCTGAGCCATGTCCGGCTGGAGGCCACCGACTCGGCATGGACCTGGGGCACCGGTCAGCCCGTGCGAGCCGACAGTCCCGCGCTGGTGGCGCTGCTGAGCGGCCGCGTGCTGCCCGACGGCCGCTCACTGCCCCGCGGCTGACTACGGCAGGCGTTGGCCGATCAGCAGCGAACCGAGCGCCGACGCGATCGCCAGGAACGTGCCCAGGACCAGCCACGGCCGGCTGGCGTCCGCCTTCTTGTTCTCGAACCCGATCTGCTGCCCCAGCCGCGCGTACACCTGCTGCAACTGCCCGGCACTGGCGGCCCGGTAGTAGCTGCCGCCGGACAGGTTGGCCACGTTCTGCAGCGACCCGTCGTCCACCGGCACGGCCACCTGTTCCCCGCCGATGTCCACCACCCCGTGGTCGGTGCCGAACGAGATGGTCGAGATCGGCACGCCGGACGACTTGGCCGCCTTCGCCTGGCTGTACGCGCCACGAGGGTCGTTCAGGTCCTGCGGAATGGTCTCCTTGCCGTCGCTCATCAGCACGATCGCGGCCGGCGGCGGGCCGGACGGGCCGGCCAGCACCCGGCCGAAACTCTGGATCGCCTGGAGTGAGGCGGCGATCGCCTCGCCCGTCGCGGTCGCCTCGGCCAGTTTCAGGCCACTGATCGCGTCGTCGACGGCCTCGTGGTCCTGTGTCGGCGACACCAGAACCGTTGCGGAGCCGGCGAACGACACCAGGCCCAGGTTGATGCCGCTGGGCAGGCCGTTGGCGAACTGCCTGGCCGCCACCTGTGCCGCCTGCAACCGGTTGGGCTGCACGTCGGTCGCCTCCATGGACAGCGACACGTCGATCACCAGCATCACGGTGGCCCGGTTGCGCGGCACCCGCTGTTCGGCCGTCGGACCGGCGAGCGACACGCTGAGCACCAGCAACGCCACCACCAACAACACGGCGGGCAGGTGCCGCCACCAACCCTGCCGTTTCGGCGCGATCCGTTCCAGCAGCGCCAGGTTGGTGAACCGCATGGTCCGCTTGATCCGGACCCGTTGCGCGATCACGTAACCGACCGCCAACGCCACCGGCACGACCAGCAGCAGCAGCCACCACGGCGCCGCGAAGCCGGACAGGCTCAGGCCGAACATCAGGCCGCTCCCCCCGACCACCGGCGCTTCCGCGCCACCACGAACCGCACCGTGTCGGCGATCCAGTCCGAGTCGGTGCGCAACACCAGATGTCCGGCGCCGGCACCGCGGATCGCGTTCGCCACCTCGGTCCGGTGCTCCTGGGCAGCGGCGGCGAACTCGCGGCGCAGCAACGGTGTCGCGTGCACCTCACGCTGCCGGCCGCTCTCCGGGTCGGCGAGCACCACCGTGCCGACCTCGGGCAGGTCCACGTCCCTGGGGTCGACCACTTCGACGCACACGATGTCGTGCCGACCGGACAGGCCGCGCAGCGGGCGTTCCCAGTCCAGCGGTCCCAGGAAGTCCGACACGATCACGGCGAGCCCGCGCCGCCGCGGCGGGCGGCGCAACTGTTCCAGCAGTTGGGCCAGATCGCCCCGGGTGCCGACGGACGCGGACGGCGTGGTGGCGATCGTGCGCAGCATCGCCCGCGCGTGCGCGAGGCCGCCGCGGGCCGGGATGCGCGTGGTCTGCTCGCCGGTCGCGACGACGGCGCCGATCCGGTTGCCGCCACCGCTGGTCAGGTGGGTCACGGCGGCCACGGCGCAGACGACGAGATCACGCTTCTCGCACACGGCGGTGCCGAAGTCGAGGCTGGGTGACAGGTCCACCGCCACCCACGTCTCCAGTTCCCGGTCGGCCACCGTCTCGCGGATGTGCGGCACGGTGGTCCTGGCGGTCACGGCCCAGTCCATCCGGCGCACGTCGTCGCCCGGCTGGTACGGCCGGGCCTCCCCCGGTTCGGTGCCGGGACCGGGGACCAGCCCAAGGTGGTTGCCCTGCAACAGGCCGTCGAGCTTGCGCCGGACGTCCAGTTCGAGAGTGCGCAGCCCGGCCTGCAACCGGTCACCCTGCAGGATCGGCGGCGCCCATTTCGGTCGGTTGCCACGCGCCACCGGGGTGGGCTGCTCGGTCACCGGATCGCCGGCGCCTGCTGGCCGGGCGCCTGCGGGCGGGCCGACACCTGTGGCAGCGGCACGGTCTGCAGGACCCGCGTGATGATGTGGTCCAGCGGCACGCCGTCGGCCAGCGCGTCGTAGGACAGCACCAGCCGGTGGCGCAACACGTCCGGCACCACGTCGACCACGTCCTGCGGCAGCACGTAGTCCCGGCCGCGCACCAGCGCCAACGCCCGCGCCGCCGCGATGATGCCCAGGCTGGCCCGCGGCGACGCGCCGTAGGACACCCAGCCGGCCACGTCGGTCAGGCCGTGGTCGCCCGGCGTGCGGGTGGCGATCACCAGTCGCACCACGTAGTCCACCAGGGCGTGGTGCACGAACACCCGCGACGCCACACCCTGCAGCCTGGTCAGCTCCTCCGGGGTGATCGCCTGTTGCGGGACGGGCGGTTCGACACCCATCCGGTAGACGATCTCCCGTTCCTCCTCGGCCGACGGGTAGTCCACGACGATCTTGAACAGGAACCGGTCCCGCTGCGCCTCGGGCAGCGGGTAGACGCCCTCGTTCTCGATCGGGTTCTGCGTGGCGAGCACCAGGAACGGGTCGGGCATGGGGAACGTCTCGCCGCCGATGGACACGTGCCGCTCGGCCATCACCTCAAGCATCGCGGACTGCACCTTGGCCGGCGCGCGGTTGATCTCGTCGGCGAGCACGAAGTTGGCCACCACGGGGCCGAGTTCCACGTCGAAGGACTCGGAGCCCTGCCGGTAGATCCGGGTGCCGAGGATGTCGGCGGGCACCAGGTCGGGGGTGAACTGGACGCGGGAGAACGAGCCGCCGACGACCTTGGCGAACGTCTCCACCGCGAGGGTCTTGGCCACGCCGGGCACACCTTCCAGCAGCAGGTGTCCCTTGGACAGCAACCCGACGAGCATCCGTTCGACGAGCCGGTCCTGGCCGACGATGACCCGCTTCACCTCGAAGGCGGTGCGCTCCAGCAGTTGCGCGTCCCGCGTCGGGGGTTGGGTGGTGGGTGGAAGGCCACCCTGCCGTCCGGCGATGTCCGCGATCTGCCCCGGTTCGGTCATCAGCCGACCATCCTCCTGCCGTGTCGTCTCTGCGTGCCGGCGAAACTTCGGAGGTCACCCGGGCAGCAACGTCTCCAAGCTGCCGCCCAGCCAACCCGATCACCAGTGTGACGGCTGTGAAGCACTTGACATCCTCCCTGGCGTGAACGCCGGGGATTCCCACGCGGCTACGCCGCGTCTGGGGTGGTTCCTGCTTCATCACCGACTGCCTCCCCAGAGGGAGGACTTACACCGGCTCCGCAGGCGTTTAGCCTCTCCGCCTGCCCGGCGGCGAGGATGTTGATCGCGGCGTTGTGGTCCCGATCGTGCGACGTGCCACAGGTCGGGCACGTCCACGACCGGACCTTGAGTGGCAGCTGCGCCATGAGGTGCCCGCACGCTGAACACGTTTTCGAGCTGGGTAGCCAGCGGGACACCGTCACCACGGTCCGGCCGTAGCGTTCGGCCTTCTCCTCCACCAGGCGCACGAACTGCGCCCATCCAGCATCGTGGATCGCCCGCGCCAGGCGGCGATTGCGAACCATGCCCACGATGTTCAAGTCCTCCACGTAGACCGCTTGGTTGTCGCGAACCAGCGTGAGGGCCTGCTTGTGGTGGTAGTCCCGCCGCGCACGGGCCACCTTGCCGTGCTGCACGGCGACCTTGCGGCGTGTCTTGGCTCGGTTCTTGCCGCCCGTGGCGCGGCGTGCCTTCTCCCGCTCCAGGCGGTGCAGCTTGCGCAGCTTGGCCGCCAGGTGCTTCTGGTTGGGGATGTCGATCCGCTGCGCGTCGGTGGTGGCGATCGTGGCCAGCCGGGTGATCCCCAGGTCCAGGCCGGCTTCCCGGCCGACCGGCGGCAGCGGCGTTGCGGCCATCTCGACCACGAACGAGGCGTAGTAGTGGCCATCCGATTCGCGGATGATCGTGACCGAGCTCGGTTCCGAGGGTAGCTCGCGTGACCAGCGGACCTTCACCTCGCCGATCTTCGCCAGGTACAGCCTGCCGTTGGATCGGAGGCTGAAGCCGTTGCGGGTGAGGCGGAAGGACTGCCGGTTGTCCTTGCGGGACTTGAACCTCGGCCGTCCGACCTGGCGGCCCTTGCGGCGTTTCGCGATCGAGTCGAAGAAGTTCTG
This sequence comes from Pseudonocardiaceae bacterium, assembly GCA_035273045.1. Classification (GTDB taxonomy): domain Bacteria; phylum Actinomycetota; class Actinomycetes; order Mycobacteriales; family Pseudonocardiaceae; genus DATEPR01. The sequence goes on from DATEPR010000670.1 coordinate 14,554, forward strand.
GTACGCGCGGTGCGCGTCCCGAACCGACTGCACCAGAGCCACCGACGCGACCTCGGACAACCACGCTCGCGCATCGGTGGTCTTGGCTTGCGTGATCACCTGCTGTTGCACCTTGGTCGGGGACAGCTTCTCCCCGGCCCGCCACGCCTCGTCCCGGCAGCGGAGGGCGTCGTTGAACACTACCCGGGCGCAGCCGAACGTGCGCGCCAGCCACCGCCGTTGAACCTCGGTGGGTTCGATCCGGTAGCGGTAGCGCGCCTGCATGATGATCACAGTACCGTGCTGGTCTTCGTGACCAAGTACCGACCGAACGTGCTGACCGGTGAGCTTCATGACGTCCCGCGGCAGGTGTTCGGCAAGGTCTGCACCGACCGGTGGAGTACCTGCCACAGGTCGCGGTGCCCACTCTGGTGACCAGCCTCAAGGGTGTGTCGTCCCGACGGCCGCGCCAGAACGTCCGGGTCCATCCTCATCGGGATCACCTTTGGTCGTCGTCCTACTTCGCCGCATCCTGCGGCGGTGACCCCGTCGACCATCAAGCAGTACGTCGAGAACCAGCGGCGTCCGGCGTGACCGCCCACTACGCGGGCCGGAAATGATCGGATCGGCTATCCCCGGCCTGAAGGCCGGGGATTGCGCCGATTTGGAACTGGGTCAGCCCGGGTGCCCCTCCGGTCCGCCGGCCAGGTAGCGGGCCAGATCGGCCTGGGTGTCCACGTCGGCCGACTCGCCCGGCAGTTCCGGCACATCGACGACAGAGAGCCCGCCCAGCACCGACCGCAGCGAGCGGCCCACCGGCTCGGCCGGCAGCGCGGAGCGCAGG
>DATEPR010000671.1:0-4888 GCA_035273045.1 Pseudonocardiaceae bacterium
CCGCGCTGCGGGCACAGGCAGCCGAACGCCTCCGCCGGGCGAACGCCTAGGCTTCCGGTTCCGGTGTCCGGGCGCCGGACACCTGGTCCAGCCAGCCCTGCGCCACGACGGCGTCGCCGTACTCGTCGTGCCAGTTCCACCACTCGTAGGGCGCGGTCCGCGGGTAGCCCTCGGGCGAGTCCTCCCAGGTCTCCTGGCGGCCGAGCGCGGTCATGTCCAGGTAGCTCCACACAGTGCCCAGTGCCTCGTCGCCGCGGTTGTTGATGAAGTACGTGCGGAACACGCGGTCACCGTCGCGGATGAACGCGTTGGTGCCGTGCCACTCGTCGACACCGAAGTCGGCGTCGAACGAGTCGGTCAGCGTGTACCAGGGCATCGCCCAGCCCATGCGCTGCTTCGCCCGCGCGATGTCGGGCTGGGGCGCGCGGGACGCGAACACGAGGGTGGTGTCGCGGGCGTTGAGGTGGGCCAGGTGACTCACCTGGTCGGCGACCATCGAGCAGCCCCGGCACGGGTGGTCGGGCCAGCCGAAGACGCCGGGCTCGAAGAACGCGCGGTACAGGATCAGCTGCCGCCTGCCCTCGAACAGGTCGAGCAGGCTGGCGGGACCGTTCGGCCCCTGGAACACGTACTCGGTCCGGATCGCCTGCCAGGGCATCCGCCGCCGCTGCGCGGCCAGCGCGTCCCGGGCGCGGGTCAGTTCCTTCTCCCGCACGAGCAGTCGCTCGCGCGCCGCCTCCCACTCCGCGGCGGAGACGATGTCGGGCGTGCGCATGTCGTGTCACCTTTCGTTGGTACGGTTGCCGTCGTCGGCGGACTGCCGGTCGAGATGGCCGCGCAGGGCGTCCAGCTGGCCGTCCCAGTCGCGGGCCAGCGCAGCCAGGAACTGCTGCGCCACCTGCATCGGCGCGGACCGCAGCCGGTACCGCACGCGCCGCCGCTCGCCGGGTTCGGCCGTGACGAGACCGGCTTCCGCCAGCAGTGCCAGGTGTTTGGCGATCGCCTGGCGGGTGATCGGCAGGCAGGTGGCCAGGTCGGTCGCCGTCGCCGGGCCGCCCGAGGCCAGCGCGGCCAGGATGGCGCGCCGGGTCGGGTCGGCCAGCGCGGCGAAGACCTGCTCGGCGACCGCCTCGATGTCAGGCCGCATCGAGGTAGCCGACCAGGTCGCCCAGTTCGGACTCCCAGCCCCGGCTGTTGCCGTCGAACGCCTTGCGGTGGTCCTCGTCGGCCAGTTGCGCGAAACCGCTCTCCACCACCGTGAGCCGGGTGCCGGCGCCGACCGGTTGGAGGGTGAACTCGACGTAGGTGCGGCGCGGGTCGCCTTCGGGCAGTCCATAGATGCCCCAGGTGAAGCCGAACACGGCGGGTTCCTCGACCCGCTCCACGCGCAGTTCCGCGGTATGCCCCTCCGGCCAGCTCAGTCGCGCGGTGCCGCCGGGACGCAGGTCGATCGTCGCCTTGTCGCCGAACCAGCCGGCCAGGCCGTCCGCCGTGGTGAGCGCGGCCCACACCGTGGCCGGCGCATGCGCGATCTCGACGCTCCGCTCGATGCGATCAGGGAATCCCATGTCAACCTCCGATATGTAGCAACTGATTGGTTGCTACATTATGGCAACCGATCGGTTGCGTCAAGTCCCGGTCATACCGACCACAGGGCCTGCGTGGGGGACATGCGGGCGGCGCGGATGGCCGGCAGCAGCCCGGCGATGGCGCCGATCAACAGGGCGGCGGCGAGGCCACCGGCCCAGGCGAGGGTGGGAATGACGGTGGCCCAGTGCTTGCTGTGCGCGTAGCCGGCGGTCGCCGCCGCACCCGCGGCCACGCCCACCGCGCCGCCGAGCACCGCGAGCAGGATCGCCTCGGCCAGGAACTGGACGCGGACGTGGCCCCTGGTGGCGCCGAGGGCACGGCGCAGCCCGATCTCGGAACGGCGTTCCAGCACCGAAATGATCATGATGTTCGCGACGCCGACCGCGCCGACGAGGAGCGAGACCGCACCGAGGCCCAGGAACAGGCCGTTGAGCGCACTCTTGGCCTGGGCACGGGCCACCAGGGCGGCGGATGGCTGGCTCACGTCCACGTCACCGGGCGACTCCGGGTCGGCGGTGGCCGCGAGCAGCGGTTGGACCGCGGTGACCTGGTCGGTGTCGGCGCGGACGTAGATGGTCGACGGGTGGCCGTCGAAGCCGAGATAGGTGCCGGCGGCGGGGAAGCCGACGAGCACGGACGTGTCGATGGTCGGCGCGAGCACGGCCGGGTTGAGGATGCCGGCCAGGTAGAACCACTGGTCGCCCAGCCAGATCCGCTCGCCCGGCCACACGCGGTCGATGCCCAGGCGTTGCGCGGCGACGGCGCCGAGGACGGCCACCGGCTGCCGGGCGGTGGCCGGGTTGAGCCACCGTCCATGTGCGACGGTCGTCTTCAGGTCCGCCAGCAGGCCGAGGCTGGCCGCCTGGACCAGCAGCGAGTTCGTGTTGACGGACGGGACGAGCGGGCTGCGGTAGGCGTCCACGCCGTCGACGAGACCGGTCTCCTGGACGGCGGTGACCGCGTTCATCCGGCCGATCATGGCGGGCGCGGTGGTGGGCAGCTCGGCGGGTTGGCCGAACACGGTCTGCCCGTTGGTGACGGTGAGCAGGTTGGTGCCCAGCCGGTCGATCTCGGCGAGCAGCCCGGCCTGCGACGAGGACGACAGGCCGAGGACGGCGACGATGGCGGCCACGCCGATGGCGATGCCCAGTGCGGACAGGCTGGCGCGCAGCCGCCGGGTGCGGATGCCGACGCTGGAGATGCGGGCCAGGTCGGCCGGTCGGAGCGTGGCTGTGGGAGCGATGGTCGTCATCATGGGTACCGCCGGGTGTCTGTGGTGATCTGGCCGTCCAGGACGTGGACCTGGCGGGGCATGCCGGCGGCGATGTCCCGGTCGTGGGTGATGACCACGATCGTGGTGCCGGCCCGGTGCAACGTGCCCAGCAAGTCCAGAATGGACTGTCCGGTGGCGTGGTCCAGGTTGCCGGTCGGCTCGTCGGCCAGCACGATCGACGGTCGCCCGACCAGCGCGCGGGCGATCGCCACCCGCTGCCGCTGCCCGCCGGACAGTTGGGTGGGGCGGGCGGTGAGCCGGTCGCCGAGGTCGACCGCGTCGAGTGCGTCGGCGGCCAGGCGGCGGCGGGTGCGGTGCGGGATGCCGGCGTAGAGCAGGCCGTCGGCGACGTTGTCCAGCAGCGTGGCGTGTTCGGCCAGGAAGAACTGCTGGAACACGAACCCGATCCGGCTGGCCCGCAGCCCCGCGAGTTGCCGGTCGGTCATGGCCGAGGCGTCCAGCCCGGTGACCCGCACCGTGCCCGCCGTCGGCCGGTCCAGCGTGCCCATGACGTGCAGCAGGGTCGTCTTGCCGGACCCGGACGGGCCGACGATGGCCACCAGCTCACCCGCGCCGACGGTGAGGCTCACCCCGCGCAGCGCGGCGACCGGCGGATGGCCGGGATAGGTCCTGGTGACGTCCTCCAGTTGCAGGATCGCGGTCACAGCTTCGGCACCACCACGAGCTGCCCGGCCGTCAGGCTGCCGCCGGTGACCTGCACCATCCCGTCGGCGTCGTCGAAGATCCCCAGCGACACCGGCACCAGGCGCCGACTGCCGTTCGCCGGCGCGACCTCCACGGCGTAGCCGCCGCCGGACCGGGCCAGCAGCGCGACGACCGGCACGACCAGGGCGTCGCGCACGGTGTCCGTGGTGATGGTGACCTGCACGGGTGCCTGGTCCCAGGTGCTGGCGGCGGCCGGGTGGCTCAACCGGACGTCGACCTCGACCGTCGAGTCGTCCGAGCTCGACCCACTGTCCGAACTGGACGATCCGGTGGGCTGGCCGCTGCCCTTGTCGCCGGCGGATTCGCTGGACGCCACGGTGCCGACCGACGTGACCACGCCCGGCGTGGTCTGGTTGTCGGGCAGGGTGACGCTCACCCGGTCGCCGACCCTGACCTCGGACTGGTCGCTGGTGTCCAGGTCGACGGTGACCTGGCGGGTGGTGGAGGTGCCGGTGAGCACCGGCGTGCCGGAGGCGACCGTCGCGCCGAGCGACGCCGAGAGGTTGGTGACCCGGATCGCGGTCGGCAGGAACACGACCTGGCCCAGTCGCAGGGCGCCGGTCTGGTCGACGCCGAGATGTTCCTGGAGGTTCTGCACGCCGGTCTTGGTGGCGGCGCTGAACTCGTCCGATGACGGGTCCAGGTCGGACCGGCTCGCGTAGCCGAGCGCGACCAGGTCGGCGTTCAGTTGCCGCACGTCGGCACCGTCCGGCACGCCGTCGGCGAGGTTCCGGTAGGCCGGCGTCGACCCGTACAGCAGCACGACCGGCCGGCTGTCGACCTGGTAGAGCACCTGCCCCTGGCTGACCACCCGCCCCTCGGCCGGCACGGACGTCAACACCGCCTGGGACGGCCGCTGGCCGGCCGAACCGGACTGGTTCACCACCGTGTAGTCGCCGGCGTAGCCGAGCGTCGCGTCCACTGTGGTCTGTTCGGACAGCGTTCGCCGCGCCACGGGTTCCGTGGTGGGCGGGTCCGCCGGGGTGGCGGACGCGGCGCCGGCGGTCGGCGCGGTGCCGAACGGGTGGCTCGGGCTGCTGCCGAACGGGTGCACGAGGTCGAGCACGGCAGCGGCGACGATCAGGAGTACGACGCCGATCACGAGCACCCGGCGGCGGACCGGTTCAGTCTGTGTGTCCGTCATCGCTCACTGGCCACCCACGCGGACGCCGGTCTTCGCCTGGCACACCTGTATCGCGTGCTGGAACTGCGGCGTGTTCGGATCGACACCACCGAGCGTGATCGCGCCGCTCGCCGAAGGGTCGGGGAACTTCGGTTCGCCGTTGGCGCGCATGCAAC